>NZ_JBITPU010000020.1:0-49455 GCF_044684115.1 Acinetobacter sp. ABJ_C1_1
TCAATTACTGACTTAAATTTCGCTCAAATAAACTTCGAGTAATTTAAACCAATCAATCAATGAAAATTATTTCGATTAATCAATCAGTAAAAATCCACACAAGTTGTTCTTCAATTCTCTTAATGATTTTTCTGCTCTTCGTCAGAGACAGATTCGACACAATACTAAGCTTTTATCTTAACCCTGTAAGCTAAGATATTCTCGTGTATCGCGTCGGGATGAGTGCATTATAGGGGAAAAAAACCGGTACGCAAGCACTTTTATAAATATCCGTGTTCGACCGGTTCTTTTTCACCCAAATAAAGCTTTTAAAATTATCAAATGATTGATTTATATGATTAATTTATTTTATCGCTGTTTTAATCTTTATATCTACAATCTTTATAGGCTGTTTTGGCACGTTTTGATGCATGCCATAGTTTGATGTAGGAACCTGAACAATACGGTCAACTACATCCATTCCTTTTACCACTTTACCAAAAACGGCGTATCCTGGATTTCCTGGTGAACGGTTAAGAAATTTATTATCTGCAACATTTATAAAAAACTGACTAGTAGCTGAATCTGGATCTGATGTACGAGCCATAGCTAAAGTACCGCGTGTATTTGCAATACCATTTCCTGCTTCGTTCTTAATAGGTGCTCGTGTTGTCTTTTCCTGCATATTTGCAGTCATACCACCACCTTGTGCCATGAAACCAGGAATCACACGATGAAAGATTGTTTCTTTATAAAAACCAGACTTTATATAGCTTTTAAAGTTATTCACACTAATCGGTGCTTTATCGTCATACAATTCTATTTCGATGTTGCCCAAATTTGTTTGCATCTCAACTAAGCTATTAGCCCATACTGAGTGACTACTTAGACCTAGACAAAACAACATCAATAGCTTTTTCATATTTTCCTACAATAAACTTTATAAAAAGATAATCATTAAATCTAATCGTCTACAGCGAAGAATTCTAGTGAGTATTTATTAAGAATTTTAATTCTATTTTCTATTTAATCCATGTTCCACGTGAAACATGGATTATTGAGTTTGCTTAACTATTTTTATCCCAGAATTTTCTGAAATTTTTACTAATTTCGATAGTATGGCGTTTTGCTTTTCTAGAAATTGGTGTCAGGTTAATAAAACCATGAGTCTGTTCCGGAAATTCTTCGTAATACATTTTTACGCCATTTTGTCTTAATTTATGACTATATATTTTTGCTTCGTCATGTAAGACATCATGTCCAGCTGTAATCACAAAAGCCGGTGGATTTTTCTTTAGGTTGCCATAGGTAGGTGAAATAATTGGATCGTCAAGTTCTACATTATGCTGAGTTGCATAATATTGTGTGACGTAATCAATATCGGTATTTGTTAACACCAACCCTTCGTTATAAGCATAAAAAGAAGGATGTCTGCTTTTGAAATCCACTGTTGGATAGATAAGTAATTGTGCTTGCGGAGCATAAGCTTTATTTACTGATCTTTGCGCAACAACAGTACTAATATTTCCACCTGCACTGTCCCCTGCAACCGCAATTCTATTTTTTAATATTTTTAATTGTCTGCGATTTTGATAAACCCATGCTAATGCATCTTCACACGACTGAATTAAATGTTGTGGTGAAACTTCTGGAGCAAGAGGATAGTCGATACTGAGAACCTGCACTCTGGCGTATTTAGCTAATAAACGACAAACCTCATCATGAGTATCTAAACCACCTACGACAAAACCACCTCCGTGATAAAACACAATTAATGGCAGTTTCTTGTTAGGAGCAGGATGATAATGTCTGGCAAAGATTGTGCCGCTTTGGAGTGGTAGACGAATATCCTCTACCGACTCAATATAGGTTGGTTTTTGGCGTATGGCATGCATTTGTGAATCAAACATTCTTCTTGATTCAATTGGGTCAGAACCAATAAAGCCCACTCTCCCCTGTTTAATTTGCACAGCCATCATGCATTTAGTAAATGAATCGAGATCTGGATATTGATAAGAATATCCTAAAATTTTAGCGAGAGACTCTTGGGCTATTCGAGGCAACCTATCGAGTGCTCGAGCAGCGGGGCCTTGCCCCTTATCTAGCAATGTTTGAATTTTTTGATTAAATGCTGTCATGCCTGTCTCCTTGAATCCCTCTTATCCTTCATATTTTCTACAGAATTCTTTGTTGTTTGACTATATTCGCATACAACTCATGCAATCAAGATACAAAGGTAAAAACCAATCTACGCTAATCTGATTTATAGCAAATGTCATTAACAAATCTGTCGATTAAAACAGGACTTTTTTGCCAATTATTGTTAACAGACAAAAAGAGGTACTGCTATGTCAGCAAAACTAGTTGTTACTATGTTAGCAACCAGTCTTTTAACTGTAGGCTGTGTTGCTTATCCAGATGACCCTTATTATCGTGGTGGCGGATATGGTTACCATGATCATGATCGTCGCTATGATCGTGACGATCAACGTCGATATAATGATTGGGAACGGAAACGTTGGGAAGAGCGTCAACGAGTATATGAACAACAACGTAAAGATATTCGTGAACAAGAAAAAGATCGTCGTGAATGGGAAAAAAGGCACCGTGATTGGGATAAAAAACGGGTAGAAGATCGAGATCATGATCGCCGAGATTATCGTCATGATGATTAAATTCACTATTATATAAAAAGCCCCAAAGAGATAAGTCTTCTGGGGCTTTTTTGAGAAATATAAATTCTATTTCATTTATAGAAAATGAGTAGCAGCTCATTTCATATATGTATCGGCATCTTGAACATATATGCTCTATAAACTCATATCTCTTATTTTAGCAGTGAATTACTGAGCAGTTGCAGAACCTGAAACTGAACCAGAAGCACCAGCATCTACTTGACCTGGTTGAGCTTGACCAGAAACACCTGCGTCAATACCAGCACCAGCGTGTACACCAGATGGGCTAGCACTTGTTTGAGCAGAACCTGATGCGTTTAAACCCGCTTCAGATGCACAACCAACAGCTGTAAGAGCAACACCAGCAAGTACTACAGAGATAAGACCTAATTTTTTCATGATTGCTTTCCTTTCATTACGACAAACGTTTAAATGCAAAGTTCATCTTCGCGCTGCCTATAATTCACAATTTTTTTTTCTGACGTGCGTATCATTGGTTGTCTTTTGTAGTAGTAGAAGTACAAATTCTGCAATTTTTTATTAAATTCAATTTTTTAATCTGACCAACCTAATTTATAAATTAAACCATAGATAAACGTTTGTTTAATTTTATCAATTTTTTCTTTTTATTTTGCTGAGCCTTTATATTTAAAAATTTTTCATTTATAGAAACGCTATATAAGGTACGTAGACTGTTACAGAGCTTTTTTACCCTTAAAAGTGGTTTCTTCACAAAAAAGCCGCGAATGATCGCGGCTTTTTTTGAAAGTGAATATGGCTTAAACGTTAGATTATGGCCACTGCATTTCACCTTTTACAACTTTAGCCCCTAACTCTAAACTATCCACGCTTTGAAGAGTTGGATATTGCTTTTGCATAAGTTTGCTCAACTCAGCAGAGTTTTTAGTTACCTTAGCTGCTTTTTCATAACTATTTAAATAATTAATTGAGAAATTAACCGCATCAAGACCTTGCGGTGCTCCTTGAACCATATGAGCAGGTACAACAATTTTAGGCTGAAGAGCTTTGATACTTTCTAAAGATTGAATAACTTCGGCACGATCTTTAGTTTTAGGGGTATCGGCCATCCATAAATGAATGCCTGAAGATACAGGAATCCCCCCTACTACTGCTTTTGCAGACGGTACCCATAAATAGGTAAGTTCTTTTTTACCTTTAATCTCGATTGATTCATTTTCAAGTTTTAAAGTCTTAGCTGTATAAGCTTGAGGCACAATAATTTGGCTAGGTGCATTTGCACCCATTTTTGGTCCCCAATATTTAACTTTAAGCGCTTGAGTATCTTGGATATGTTTTACTGTTTCCGGAGTGGCAATAATCTGTACATTCGGGAAATACTGTTTAAACACATCTAAACCGAAGTAATAGTCAGGGTCACCATAGCTTACAAAAATTGTTTTTAATGTTTTACCGCTATCGAGAATATTTGCGGCAATGCGCAATGCTTCAGATTTTGAAAATTGTGCATTAACTAGTAAAACTTCCTTATCCCCTTCTATTAAGGTTGAAGTCACACCGAAGTGTTCTGGTTTAGCCAGAAAACTCTGGATTTTTAGGTCTTGAGCAAAAGCTGACTGAGCCATAGTTAATGCTGTTGCAGTAGCAAGCGCAGAAGCGGTTAATTTAAATAATTTCATTAGGTATTCTCCTGTTTCATGAAGAACACTTTAAATTGCAATTTATGTAAGATAAATGCACTAATTTAAGATAAACTGTTGCATATATTGTAATAATAGCTAGACATATGGATACTTTAAAAGCGATTCAGGTCTTTGTTTCTATTGCACAACATGGCAATTTAACCAAAGCCGCAGAGCATCTTAATTATTCTCGTGCCATGGTTTCGCGTTATCTTGAGCACCTTGAACATACGTTCTCAACTCGACTTTTTCAGAGAAATACCCGAAAAATATCTCTTACTCCCGCAGGTGAGAAAGCTCTGCTCTACTGTGAAAATATTTTACAGCAACAACAACTTTTACAAGAGCTCGCAGCGCCTGAGCAACATAACGGTACAATCCGTTTTACATGCGGTTTATTTTTATTTGAACTTGGGGTAGCAGAATGTATTCGTCAATTTAAGCGACAGCATCCTCACATTCAGTTTGATGTTTACCTAACTGAAAGCACAATTGATCTTATAGATGCACAAGTGGACTTGGCGCTACGTATTACTCAAAAGGTAGCTGATGGTTTAATTGCTCGGCCAGTTTGTCAGATCGAGTCTGTTTTCTGTGCTCATCCGGATTATTTAAAACAGCACAGCCCCCTGCTCCACCCTCGTCAACTTATTCAGCATGAATGTATTGCTCACCATAGCCAGCATCAATTCTGGACACTTTTTGATAATGAACAACAACCTCAGAATTATCCTTTAAATGTTACTTTTAAGAGTAATGATGTGAATGCGCTTTACGATATGTGCTTACATGCCCAGGGAGTTGCGATGTTACCGTCATTATTAGTTGAAAAAGATTTAAAAGAAAAACGCCTGACGGCTTTATTTAAAAATTTTACGGCTCCTGAGTTAAGTTTGTCGGTTGTGTATGCTTCTAGACAACATTTACCCCGAATCACTCAAGAATTTATAGCTTTTATGATCGAAAATCTGGATTTTTACTTAAAACCGCAAAATTAAAAGCTTTAAATTGCCGTGTACGCTTGAATTTTTAGGCAATGCCCATACTTCATCCCTATTAATGAATTACAGCATATGCATGGCAGTTCAGGTTTTACACAGTAAATACTGATGCCAAAAAGGACTGTACATGTTTAAAAACCCATTTAAACGGAGATCATCAATGGCTAATGAGCAAAACGAGCAAGCTCAAGACATTCAAAATGAGCAAGCTGAGCAATCTAACGAGCAAACTCAGGCTGAAGGTGTAGAGCAAGCAAACGACGTTACCGTTGAATCTTTACAAGCGCAAATCACTAAACTAGAAGAAAATCTTAAACTTGAAAAAGCTCGTACTGCAAATGCAGTTTACGAAGCACAAAAAAGTGTAGAGCGTATTCAACGTGAGTCTGAGAAGCATAAAGAAACTGTGCTTGAAAAATTTGCCAAAGAATTGTTGGATTCTGTCGACAATTTAGAACGTGCAATTCAAGCTGCTGGTGGCGAAGAAACACCTGTACTTGAAGGTGTTAAGTTAACTTTGAAGTCATTGTTAACGACTCTTGAGAAATTTGGCGTTGTAGAAGCTGATACTCAAAATGGTTTCAACGCAGATTTACACCAAGCTGTTGGTATTGATCCAAATGCTAAAGCCAATGAAATCGGCACCGTTTTACAAAAAGGCTATACCTTAAATGGTCGCTTGTTGCGCCCTGCTATGGTTATGGTTGGTCAATAAAATGAGCAAAAGCGAAGCATCGCTTCGCTAAAAGCACAAAATTTGAGAGTTTTTTGATTTTTTTTCATAAAAATGCTTGAAAAAAACCGATTGACTCTCATATCGAATAACAAGCAAAAACATTGCAACAGAATTTTAGAGGAACACACCAAATGGCGAAAATTATTGGTATTGACTTAGGTACTACCAACTCATGTGTTGCTGTACTTGAAGGCGATAAAGTAAAAGTAATCGAAAACGCTGAAGGCGCACGTACAACTCCATCGATCATTGCTTATAAAGATGGCGAGATCTTGGTTGGTCAAAGCGCTAAGCGTCAAGCAGTAACAAACCCTAAAAATACATTATTCGCGATCAAGCGTTTAATTGGTCGTCGTTACGAAGATCAAGCAGTACAAAAAGACATTGGTCTTGTACCGTATAAAATCATCAAAGCAGACAACGGTGATGCTTGGGTTGAAGTAAACGATAAAAAATTAGCGCCTCAACAAATCTCTGCTGAAATCTTGAAAAAGATGAAAAAAACTGCAGAAGATTATTTAGGTGAAACAGTAACTGAAGCGGTAATTACCGTTCCTGCTTACTTTAACGATGCTCAACGTCAAGCAACTAAAGATGCGGGTAAAATCGCTGGTTTAGATGTTAAACGTATCATTAACGAACCAACGGCTGCGGCTCTTGCGTTCGGTATGGACAAAAAAGAAGGCGACCGTAAAGTTGCAGTTTACGACTTAGGTGGTGGTACTTTTGACGTATCTATCATTGAAATCGCAGACCTTGATGGCGACCAACAAATCGAAGTGTTATCAACTAACGGTGATACTTTCCTTGGTGGTGAAGACTTTGATAACGCGTTAATTGAATACTTAGTTGAAGAATTCAAGAAAGAACAAAGTGTGAACTTGAAAAATGATCCACTTGCGTTACAACGTTTGAAAGAAGCTGCTGAAAAAGCAAAAATCGAGCTTTCTTCATCAAATGCAACTGAAATCAACCTTCCATACATCACTGCTGATGCGACTGGTCCTAAACACTTAGTGATCAACGTAACTCGTGCAAAACTTGAAGGTTTAGTTGCTGACTTAGTTGCTCGTACAATTGAACCTTGCCGTATTGCACTTAAAGATGCTGGTCTTTCGACTTCTGACATCTCTGACGTAATTTTGGTTGGTGGTCAGTCTCGTATGCCACTTGTACAACAAAAAGTACAAGAATTCTTCGGTAAAGAGCCACGTAAAGACGTGAACCCTGACGAAGCAGTTGCAATCGGTGCAGCAATTCAAGGTGCTGTATTGTCTGGTGACAAGAATGACGTATTACTTCTTGACGTAACACCATTAACTTTAGGTATTGAAACAATGGGCGGTGTATTAACACCAATCATTGAGAAAAACACTACGATTCCTGCGAAGAAATCACAAGTGTTCTCTACTGCTGCTGATAACCAACCAGCTGTAGATATTTCAGTTTACCAAGGTGAACGTAAGATGGCTCAACAAAACAAATTGTTGGGTAACTTCCAATTAGGTGATATCCCACCTGCTCCACGTGGTGTGCCACAAATTGAAGTATCGTTTGACATCAACGCTGACGGTATCTTGAAAGTATCTGCGAAAGATAAGAGCACTGGTAAAGAGCAATCGATTCAGATTAAAGCAAACTCAGGTTTATCTGATGCTGAAATCGAAGCGATGATTAAAGATGCTGAAGCGAATGCTGAAGAAGACCGTAAATTTGAAGAACTTGCAAAAGCTCGTAACGAAGCTGATGCATTAATTTCAAGTTCGAACAAAGCTGTTAAAGATCTTGGTGACAAAGTGACTGAAGATGAAAAAACAGCGGTTAGCACAGCAGTTTCTGAACTTGAAGCAGCAACTAAAGAAAATGATGTTGAAGCGATCAAAGCGAAAACTGAAGCTTTACAAAACATTTTGATGCCAATCACTCAACGTGCTTATGAACAAGCACAACAAGCTGGTGGTGCTGAAGGTTTTGATCCTAATGCATTCCAAGGTGGCGATGCGGGTCAACAAAAAGCTGATGATGGCGTTGTAGATGCTGAATTCACAGAAGTAAAAGATGACAAAAAATAATTTGTCTCTTTAGAAAAGACCGCGCGAAAGCGCGGTTTTTTATGAGTTACAAAAAGAAACAATTATTGTTTTTATATCAATTTGGTTATTTTGCAGTCAAAATAGTCAATTATTAAAATTAACTTTTTATTATTTATAATTATTTTAAAAAATTAAAATCACTGTTATTAAATTCATTAAATTTTCCATTAGTGCCAAATAAATAGATTTATCCCTTCCCTTTCTTTAGCAAGATCACAAAACAACCACCAACTCTGGTCTCCATTATCACTTTGACGGATCCGAATTACTTACTAACAATAAGAATTTATTTATATTTTTATTTTTGCCATGAAAAAATTTCTATGGTGGGGAATGAGCTTTTACTTAAGTATGAGCTTATACACAGTTGCTTTTGCTCAAAGCCGTTTATCAACTATTTCTTTTAATCAACCTCTAAAATACAAGATTGATTATATAGATCCACGTTTTCATATTACTAAGGAACAATTTATTCAAATTGGTCAAGAAGCTGCTGGGATTTGGCAGAAAGAGACAGGAAAAACTTATTTTATTTATGACCCACAAGCAGAACTTACAATTAATTTAGTGTTTGATGATTATCAAGCTGTTCAAAATGAAAGAAAAATTAATATAAATAAGTTATTACAACAGCAGGAAGAATTGCGAGAGAAAAATAAAGCTGTTCTATTATCTAAACAACAAATAGATCAGGAAACTGCTCTTTTGCATGAAGCAAAAGAGGAACTAAATAATAGATTTGAACAATATCAAAAGGATGTAACTCTTTTTAACCAAGGAGATAATAGTAAATTTAAACAAGCTGATTTAATTAAACGTCAAGCTGAGCTAACCGAATTATCATTAAAGTTAAAAACAAAATTTTCTCAACATAACAATAAAATAGAAAATCTTAATGCACAAATTAAGCAAATAAATCAACAGCAAAGTCTGCTTAGTCAATCTATTAAACAATTTAATTTAAGTACAACGGCTAGTCCAGAGACTTTTCACAAAGGTTTATTCAGTCAAAATCAGATTCAAATTTATGGTTTTAATTCATTTGATGATTTGCGTCTAACACTTGCCCATGAATTTGGACATGCACTGGGACTAAAACACACTACTGACCCTAAATCTTTAATGTATCCTCGTTTAAAAGAGCAAGATATTCATAACATCAAATTAACGCATGCAGATTTAGACTTACTGAGTTCATTTTATAGTTCTAATAACGAAAATCATTAAAACTAACTGATTAAATAAACTAAATAAAATTAAAACTGTTCAAATTTTACTAACAAATAATTTGGCAAACGGTAAAAAATAATGAGACTAAAGTCTCATTTATTTATCAAAATTGTATATTTTTTGATTGATTTTTCATTTTATCTTCTTATAATACGTTTTTTTTAAAAATCTCCCCCTGACGACTATGCGCTTAACATCTTTGTTATTAGGCTTGGCTTTTGCTTTTTCTAATTTTCAGGCCAATGCTCACCTTGCAACTCCTGTAAACACTCAAGTTCAGCAAAAAAATGCTCAACATTTGACATATAAAATTGCTGAAGTCGATCCTCGTTTTGGTTTAAGTGAAGATCAATTAATTCAGATTACTCAGCAAGCTGCTGATATTTGGAAAGAAGGTACGGGTAAAAATTACTTTACTTATGATCCAAATGCAAAGTTAGAAATTCGTCTTGTATACGATGACAGCAAAAATCGTTCAGAACAGCGTCAAAAAATCTCTGCTCAATTTAAACAAGATCAACAACGCGTAGTTGATGAACAACAGCAAATTAAGCAGTTGAAGCAAAATTTAAGTCAAACTCAATCTGATCTTGAAAACAAGAAACAGATCTTAAATGAGAAGTTGAAGAATTTTGATCAACAAATGATGCAATTTAATGAAGGTAAATTAGCACCTGAATACACAGCAAAATCTCTTGCGAAAACTCAAAAAGATTTACAGAAACAAACTGTTTCTTTAAAGAAAGATATTGCTGCTTACAATCAGCAAGCTGCGGACTTAAACAAAAAGGTTAATCACTTTAACCAGATTAATGACCAGTTCAATCAATCATTAAATCAGTTTAAGCAAAATGCACAAGCTGATGTATTTAAGAAAGGTCTTTATAACGGTAAACAAATCACAATCTATGAGTATAGCTCTATTGATGATTTACGTTTAACGATTGCTCATGAATTAGGTCATGCACTTGGCTTAAAACACTCTGATCAACCAGGCGCGTTAATGTACTCAGTTCGCAAAGACAGCGATAAAAAAAGTGATATTTTAACTGACGCTGATCGTGATCTATTAAACGCTTTACCTCAATAATTAGATATGAGACATAATGATGTATCTATTTTATAAATAGATACATCGAAATTCATGTCAAAGTCATGTTATTGTGGTTGTAAGAGCCGTCTAAAATAGAATGGAGATCAAGATGAGTTATTATCATATCCTGATTGAAGTAAATGACCACATTAGTACGATTGAACAAACTCGAGATATCGAACTATTTGATATTATTGAACTTAAACCGTACCTTCATTCTATTTTACTGCCTTATTTTAATGAGCAAGAAATTGAACTTGAAGATGAAAATATTGAATATAAAGATATTTTACATCTTGAAGTTAAGCAGACATTACTACCCATCGAACATCTAATCGAAGAAGAACAGAAGCAGTTACCAAGTGACACCGATGTCACTATTACTGCTTATGAAATCTTTAATGATCGTGATTTAAGCCAAGATGTCACTTCAGTTATTTTGGACATTTTGGAAGCTGTAAAGCTAGATTAATCCATAGTTTAACTGCTAAATAAAAAAGGTCTGCATATGCAGACCTTTTTTATTTAATGCATGCCTTATTGCATCATTTTTCGGGCTTGTTCCTGACGGAATGCTCTTAAAATTTGCTGCCCTGCCCGTCCAGTTGGATTTAAACCTAAACGAGTCTGCTCTTGACGGATAGCAATACGTGTTTTATCACCAATTAAGCCATCTACAGCACCAATATCATAGCCACGATTAATCAGAAATTGCTGAATCTCTCGACGCTCTGCACGTGAAGTACCTGGGTCATCTGTTGGCCAAGAAGCAACGAATGGCTTGCCACCTTTTAAGCGATCAGATAAATGTGCAATCGCAAGTCCATAACTTTCGGCTGCGTTATAGCTATAAATGGCATCAAAATTTTTAAATACTAAAAACACTGGGCCATTTGCTCCTGCTGGTGCCATTAAACCGGCAGACGTACTATCCGACAAAGCACCTTGAATTAAAGGTGTACCATCAATTCGGGTTACTCCACGTGCACTCCAGCTACTCAATGATTTTTTAGAGCGGCGTCCTTCTCCATCAATTGACATACCTGACGGAATTTTGACTTCAAAACCCCAAGGCATTCCCGTTTGCCAACCCGCTTTATTTAAGAAATTAGCCGTCGATGCCAATGCATCTGCCGTACTCGACACTAAATCTCGGCGACCATCACCATCAAAATCAACAGCTAAGCGTTCATAAGTTGATGGCATAAACTGTGTATGTCCAAATGCACCAGCCCATGAGCCTTTAAGTTGATCTTCGGTTAAATCGCCACGTTGTAAAATACGCATAGTGGCAAAAAATTCTGTACGGAAATAACTTTGTCGGCGCCCTTCACAACTTAATGTTCCAAGTGCTTGCAATAAAGGATATTTTCCAGAAATATCTCCAAAATTACTTTCAACACCCCATACTGCTACAATTGTTTCAGCTGGTACGCCATAAGCTTGAGATGCACGATTTAAAACATCTCGATATTGCGCTAATTTTTGTTTCCCCAGCTCAACACGCTCTTCATCTACAAGACCAGATAAATAGTCCCAAATCGGTGTAGAAAATTCTGGCTGATAATTTAACTTATCAATTACTGAGTAGTCTGGCGTTAAATTTTGCGTATAGCGGTCATAAGTGCTACCTGAAACTCCAGCAGCAATTGCCTGTGAACGTAAATTTGCTAAACAACTCTGGAAATTATTATTAGGCGTATAAGTATTGCTATTCGTTACTGGAACAGTCGCATTACTAGATATTGTAGAAGTAGAACCATTTATTACCAGCTCTGCTTGAGCCTGAGTCATTGCCAAAAATATAGACCCAACAATACAAGAAAAACGTCGCATATTATCCTAGTTCAATTTTTAAATTTAAATTTGTCTGTACCATACCATTATGGACTCAAAATTTTCAGAGAGAAATCGTAAATTTGAATTCATAATTACTTCTTTAAATTCATTTCCAAAGTTTTAAATTCAAATTTTACATCTAGTTTTGAATTTAAAACTTCTTACACAAGATTAATTGGTTTTTAAATTCAAAAATCTCTCCTGTAGTTTAAATTCAAAATATCACTTTAAATTTAAAAACCTAAACCCAATCCACCTGTGGATAACTTATAAAACCCACACCTAAACTACCTTACACACTATATTCTTTATACTTTTCATCATCCTTACGAACTATAAGGCCTTAGCTACTCATGAATACATGTTTTAAATTTAAAAGTTAGATGTAGTTTTGAATTCAAAACACCACCCAGACAACATACCTCTTTTTAAATTCAAAACAAACACAAGCTGGAGCACCAGATTTAAATTCAAACTTTAAGCATTGGGGATAACTTATTTTAAATTCAAAATCACCAAAACGACTTATTTGATTTTTTAAATTCAAAATCAGAACCTTTATTTAAATTCAAAAAGCTTAATAAAAGTTATCCACAGCAGAACAACATTAGGTTTCTTAAATTTTTTAAATTTAAAAGACAAAAAAAGCGATCCGAAGATCGCTTTTTAGAAATTTTAACTTAATTAAATGGTCATATCAGCTGTCAATGCGAGTGGTTCTGGCAAAATTTTCGCTAATTGACGGCATAAATTCGTCAATTCATTACTATCCACAGGCATTAATGTAATGTGGCCCAACTTACGGCCAGCACGTTCTGATTTGTTATAAAGGTGCAGATGAGCGCCATTTAGTGCCAAAACATCTTCAGTTTTAGGATGCTGACCAATAATATTGATCATAACCGTTGGTCGAACAACGTCTGTTGAACCCAATGGTAGTCCTGCAACAGCTCGAATATGGTTTTCAAACTGTGAACATACGGCGCCTTCAATTGACCAGTGGCCAGAGTTATGCACACGTGGTGCCATCTCATTTGCACATAAGCCTTGTTCTGTCACAAATAGCTCGAGAGTCAGGACACCAACATAGTTGAGATGATTTAACAAACGAGTAATGTAGTCTTGAGCTACAGGTTGTAGAGCTTCACTGTTCGGTGCAGGTACGATTGAGTGCGACAAAATACCGTTGTGATGGTGATTTTCAGCTAATGGCCAAGTTTTTACTTCACCATTTTGACCGCGTACTGCAATAATCGAAACTTCGCGAGAAAATTTCACAAAACTTTCAGCAACTAAACTTTTTGCAGGACCAAGTTCAGCCCAAGCTGTATCAATTTGGTCTTCTGAACGAAGTACAAACTGACCTTTGCCATCATATCCGCCAGTTGCCGTCTTGAGTACAATCGGCAAACCAAGCTCAGCAACAGCTTTTTTCAAGCTTTCCATGCTATCTACAGCACGATACGGCGCAACAGGAATCTCAAGTTCATCAAACAATGCTTTTTCTGACAAACGATTTTGCGCAGTCGCTAAAGCAACACGGGGAGGGTGCAATGTTTTGGTTTGTGTTAAAACATCTACGTCCGCAACAGGCGTATTTTCAAACTCAAGGCTGAAAACATCAGCGCTTTCAATAAACTGCTTTAAACCTTGTTCATCTTGGCTAGAAAAAACTTGACCTAAAACACCTGCTGGACAATCTGTATTTGCTTCAAAAAAAGTACATTGAATATTTAATGGTAAAGCTGCTTGCGCCATCATACGGCCCAATTGCCCACCACCAAAAATACCGATAGTTTTATCCATTTCAGCCTCTTAAACCTGTCCCGGAATATTGTTGCTTGCAACTTTATCAGTTTGTGCAGCACGGAAATCTGCAACATTTTTTGCGATTTCAGGACGAGTTAAACCTAAGATTTGAGCAGCCATAATCGCAGCATTGGTCGCACCAGCCGGACCAATTGCCAAAGTACCTACAGCGATACCTGCTGGCATTTGTACAATTGAAAGTAATGAATCTATGCCATTTAAAATTGATGATTTAACTGGTACACCCAATACAGGTAAATCAGTTTTTGCCGCACACATACCTGGTAAATGCGCAGCTCCACCAGCGCCTGCAATAATCACTTGAATACCACGATCACGCGCAGTTTCAGCATATTCAAACAAACGGTCCGGAGTACGGTGAGCAGATACCACTTCCGCTTCAAATGGGACACCAAGTTGTTTAAGCATATTGGCAGTATGTTCAAGCGTTGCCCAATCGGACTGGGAACCCATGATAATTCCGACTAAAGGTTGGGTATCTGTTGCGACCGCGTTCATTGGCATTTCCAAAGCGTAAAAATGGTAAAAACTCGACTTGTACCAAGCCAAGCATGAGAGAAAAAGATGAGGCCAATATTATAGCTGTTTTTTCACTCACCCCAAAGCCCAAGTTTATGTAGAAAAAGCATGATTCCGATGGATTTAACAACGATCTGTCTGAAAACCCAATTTCATATAATTTTACTGGCTTCTAAATACAAAATAGACACAACCAAACAAGCATAACATAGCCCAAACATAGTCTAATTTAAACGGCTGCTTAAATAGCAACACCATGAATGGCACAAATACAATGAGAGTGACTACTTCTTGGGTAATTTTCATTTCACCCAAGGTCCAGTTTTGATCACTCAAGATTCGAGTTGCTGGAATCATAAAACTATATTCCAGTAGGGCGATAATCCAACCGAATAAAATCGCTTGCCAGAATGGAGCATGGTGCAAAAACTTAAGATGCCCATACCATGCAAGTGTCATAAAACAGTTCGAAATAATTAATAGCACAAAAGCTAAAACCGTTGGGCTCAAAGGCACATCCTTCATCATTACGATGATATAAGTATTAATATGGATCAAAAATATTATAAAAGATAAAACTGTAATTCAGCTTAAATCTAAAAAATAAAGCTGTCCGTTTATAGGCATCTCAAACACATAGAACAACAACGAATTTTGACTATCTTTTCCAGTTGAGCCTTGCTATCGTTGCTGGCAAATTTATCAATAATGAAACCACAGTAAATCATATTTATACTGTGTACAAAAGCAGTGGAGAAGGCGAGCAATGCATCTGCATATCTTGGGTATTTGTGGCACTTTTATGGGCTCTTTAGCACTTTTAGCTCGTGATTTAGGACATAAGGTAACAGGTTCCGATTCAAACGTTTACCCGCCAATGTCTACCCAGTTAGAAAACGCAGGTATTGAACTCATGCAAGGCTATGACCGTAGCCATTTACAGCCTCATCCAGATTTGGTTATTGTCGGCAACGCCATGAAACGTGGTATTGATGCCGTGGAATACATGCTCAATGAAGGCCTGCCATATATTTCTGGTCCACAGTTCCTTGCTGATCACGTTTTACAAGGCAAACATGTGCTTGGTGTGGCAGGTACTCATGGAAAAACAACTACTACGACCATGTTGGCTTGGGTACTTGATCAAGCTGGTTTAAATCCGGGCTTTTTAATTGGTGGTGTCCCACTTGGTTTTAGTGAAAGTGCTCGTTTAGGCGGTGGAAAATACTTCTGCGTTGAAGCCGACGAATATGACTCAGCTTTCTTTGATAAGCGTTCTAAGTTTGTTCACTATCATCCAAAAACGGCGATTTTAAATAACCTTGAATTTGACCATGCCGATATTTTTGATGACTTAGCAGCAATTCAAAAACAGTTCCATCATCTTGTGCGTACTATTCCAAGTGAAGGCCGTATTATTGCGCCAATTACTGAAACGCATATTGATGAAGTACTTGAAATGGGTTGCTGGACGCCAGTGATTCGTACAAGTTTAGAAGCAAATGAAAAAGCTGCTTTATCTGCCGAATTAATCTCAATTGATGGCAGCCATTTTAAAGTCCTCGAAAATGGCAATGCCGTTGGTGAAGTGAAATGGAGCATGACAGGGCAACATAGCGTAGCGAATGCTTTAGCAACCATTGCAGCGGCTCAACATGTGGGCGTTGCACTTGCAACAGCTTGTGAAGCTTTATCTAACTTTGGCGGTGTAAAACGCCGTATGGAGTTACTCGGTACAGTCAATGGTATTGAGGTTTATGATGACTTCGCTCACCATCCAACAGCAATTGATACGACTTTAGATGGCGCACGTAAACGCTTAGGTGAACGCCGTTTATGGGCCATTATTGAACCGCGCTCAAATACCATGCGTATGGGCAGTCATAAAGATGGCTTAGCGCATTCAGCACGCTTAGCAGATGAGGTTATCTGGTACCAGCCAGAAGGTTTAGACTGGGATTTACAACCTGTAATTGAAGCTGCATCAAACCGTGCTCAAGTCAGCCGTTCACTTGATGAAATTATTGACCGTATTGTCAATGAAGCAGGTGAGGGTGATGCTGTGGTGATTATGTCTAACGGTGGCTTTGGTGGCTTACATCAAAAACTTTTGAGTGCATTAAAAGCAAAAGCTGCTTAACTTTCTCTCTAGATGATTCAATAAAAAACGGGTTTCAGTTTGAAACCCGTTTTTTAGTTTAATAGTTTTTTAAACCTGCTTTGGTTCAATATTTTCCATAAATTTATTGGAAATAAATAAACGTAAGGTATAGACGATACCCATTGCAAACACGCTATATCCCACGTTATTACAAATGAACGGAATACATAAAATAATAAGCGCGGTAATAGGATAAAACCATTTAGAAATTCCAGCTAAACACTCAAACTCGTATAACATCCATATACAAGTGGTATAAAGCACCACACTCACAGCAACAATCACACCCATATATAAATCAGAGATATGTGCATGATGGGTAGTAACATCCACGGCGGCGGCAAGCGCAGCACCTACGGCAGCAATACTCACAAAAACAAAATAATGGCCATAACCCCATACAAATGGACGCACACCTTTAAAATGATGATGTTGTTCACTGCGATCAAAGTAAGCCCACCACATTGCAAACATCAACATTAATCCGCCAATCATTAAAAAAACAGCCGGAATATTGATAGATTGAGCCGCAAGCGCATCACGTATGGCATTAAAACTACCTACAATTGATTCGCCCAAAACAATAATGGTGAGGAGAGCATAGCGCTCTACAATATGGTGAGGATGCCACGGCGTAGGCGAATGTTTTTCTGCATAGATGGGAACAAATAACTCGAACACAACTAGACATAAAAATAGAGGTATAGAAAGGACATGAGCAAAGTTAGCTACAAGCCAGCCAATTTGTACCAAGACTATACCTATCGCATAGCGGTAAGCCGTAACTCGCCGTTCAGGATCATGTTTTGCTGCTCTGAGCCACTGAGTAACTAAAGCCAAGCGCATAATCACATAGCCCACAATAATGATGTCAAAATCCTGACTACGAAACACATCAGGAATACCTGCGGCCATCACCAATGAACCTACAATCTGAACAAAAGTAAGGCATCGATACAATGCATCATCATTATCGTAAGCTGAGGCGAACCATGAAAAATTCATCCATGCCCACCACAGCGCAAAAAATACCATCAGGTAGCTTGGCAGAGCATGCCAGAGATGATTTTCAATAATTGCGTGGTGTAACTGCTGACCTGCTGTTGCAATCGCGACCACAAAAATTAAATCGAACAATAATTCGAGGGGAGTCGCTGCTCTATGCGGCTGTTTTGGATCTCTTGGAGATAGGGGCCTCAAACTTAATTTTTTCTGTTTTTCTTGAGTAGTCATAAAATAACGTTCTCGAATAAAGTGCCAACACGTTAACACTTTAATATTAACCACCAGATCACGCATTAAAAATTATTTAGGTCTGCTGATTAATCTTTACTCATTAGCAAACTATATTTCATTTTTGTGACAATTCTTTATCAAGACAATAGGCTTAATTCTTTATCATAGCCCACGTTTTTTTGTTCTTGTTTGGAATATGAATGTCTTTAGAAACACTCAACCTTAGCTTATTCCATGTCATAAATGGTGCTCAGGATGCGAGTCAATTTATCATTCGTCTTGCTATCTTTTTTGCTAATGATCTCCTCTATATCCTGTTATTCATCCTTACATTTTTATGGTTTTATGGCGATCAAGATTTAAAAAATAGGGTCATTAAATCTGTCTTTTTAACCTGTATATCACTTTTAGTGGGTTATGTTATTTCTCTGTTTTATCACCATCCAAGACCATTTGTAATGGGTGTGGGTACAACGTTTATTGAACATGCACCAACAGCGTCTTTTCCAAGTAATCATATGCTGATTTTCAGCACCATCGCGCTGTCTTATTTGTTTGCTCAGCGCAAAATAATTGGAATTATTCTTTTATTTTTGTCATTTGTAGTAGCGTGGTCACGTATTTATTTAGGTGTACATTTCCCTTTAGACATGTTGGGGGCTTTTATTGTCGCTCTACTGGTCAATACGGCAGGTTATTACTTCTGGAATGCTTACGGTACAAGTTTGACAGCATTCTTTATTCACCTTTACCAAATTATATGCAAACCACTTTTAGACCGCGGTTTGATTAAATAATGCGTAGATCTTTTTGGGATTAAAAGCACCCTCTTAAGTTCAGTTGCGTAATACAAAAAAATCTGCCATTCTATGTGAAATTGGATAGGTTTTATCCAATACAGAATTTAGTTTGACAAGGGGAGTAGCCTCCTCCAAACATAACAGCAATGTTATGTGTCAGATATCGTCAATACACTTTTATTAAAAAGTCGGTATCTGAGCATCGTGAAATTCATGATGTAGGCAAGACCTTGATCATGTTGATACAGATGTTTAATTCATCTGGCAACTGGTCGAGGTTTTTTTATGCCCAGTTGCCGGATGTATGGAGGATTTATGGAAACAATCGGCAATTTATGGCTGTACGTAGCATTCTTTGGCATAGTCATTATCATGCTCCTAATTGACTTTTTAGGCTTTAAACAAAAACAAGGTCAAGATGTCTCAATTAAGCAAGCTGCTTACTGGAGTGTGGCATGGGTAAGCGTCGCAGCCCTATTTGGTGGTGGTTTATGGCTTTATCTCCAACAAACGGTTGGGGTGACCTTAGCAAACCAAAAAACCATGGAATACTTTGCGGGTTACTTACTCGAAAAATCCCTCGCAATTGACAACGTTTTCGTCTGGTTAATGATTTTTGCGGCGTTTGCTATTCCAGCTGCGCTACAACGTAAAATTTTGCTCTACGGTGTATTAGGCGCGATTGTACTGCGTACCCTTTTTATTTTTATTGGTGCATGGTTCGTACAAGAGTTCTCTTGGGTGCTTTATATTTTCGGTGCGTTCTTGGTATATACAGGCTTTAAGTTCTTAAAGGGCCAAGAAGAAGAAACCAATATCGAAGACATCAAAATTTTAAAATGGCTACGTAAGCACATGCGTATTACCCCACAGCTTGATGGTGACAAATTCTTTGTACGTCAAAATGGTTTATTGTGGGCAACGCCGTTATTTCTAGTGTTGATTTTGGTTGAAGCTTCAGATGTAATTTTCGCGGTAGATTCTATTCCTGCTATTTTCGCTGTTACTAGCGATCCGTTTATTGTTTTAACGGCGAATTTAATGGCAATTTTAGGTTTACGCGCAATGTTCTTTTTACTTGCTGGCGCTGCTTCTAAATTGCATTACTTACCGTATGGCTTAGGCATCATCTTATTGTTCATTGGCGCGAAAATGTTGTTGCTTGATGTATTCCACATGCCAATCTGGATCTCGTTAAGCTTTATCGTAATCGTGTTAGCAATTACTGCTTATCTCTCTTTACGACACAACAAAAAGCAATTGCAGTCTTAACTCATCACAACAAGGCATCTACATGTGAGATGCCTTGTCATTTAAATATTTAAAATAGGCTGTACTTTAAAAAAGCAGATTAATATCATATGCCAACCTAAAATTTATCTTTCCTAATCAGAAACATAATAGATAACAGTGATTCGGTTTTTTATGCCGAACATACTTATTAAAATGTGTGGAGTCTCATGCGTTCTAAAAAAATTAATCTTGTCGTGGTCCCTTTATTACTCACGGCATGTAGCCATAATGATGGCCCTTTAGTACAAGATATATATAACAACCAATATGACTGTGCTCGCGACTGGAATAACGAAACATGTAAACAAGAAAATAGCTCAAGTGGACATGGTTCTAGTTATGTCGGTAGCCGCTATTTAGGTCCTGCGTATTATCGAAATAATCGGGAAGTTTCTTTTCACGGAAATACCTTGCATCCCTACAGCAATTTGAGTGTAGGTCACCCCATTATTTCAAGTACGGCAAAAAGCGCATCTTCTTCATCCCCAATTCGTGGGGGTTTTGGTCGTAGCGGCTTCTCTTTCGGCGGCTAAATTCTCAGGCATTCACTTAATATGAAAAGAAAAATATTTACTCCACGTCCAGACTGGCAAGTGGAGCATCAAAATATTGGTTTTGATTATTTTAATTTACCTTCTCTCGATGGCTCAATTTACTGGTCTGAAGGGGTTGCTTATGAATTTACGCTTAAGCAGATTGAACAACTTGAAGATGCAGCAAATGAGCTACATCAGATGTGTTTATCGGTAGTAGGAGACCTTATTCAACGGGGCGATTATCCTGCTTATTTTCAAATTCCTGAAGTCGCCATAAACCATATTGAACATTCGTGGAAACAAAATGCTCCCATGCTCTATGGTCGCTTTGATTTCGCTTACGATGGGCGAAATATCAAAATGCTAGAATATAACGCTGACACACCGACTGGCTTACTCGAAGCCTCTGTTGCACAGTGGCTGTGGATAGAACAAGTCTCGGGCATTGCAAACCGAGATCAATTCAATAGTATTCATGAAAACCTAATTAAACGCTGGAAGACAATTTTACCGCGTGGTAGCCATGTGCATTTTGCTGCCTGTCAGGAGGCTGGAAGGGAAGACTGGGGCAATTTAGAGTATTTAATGGATACCGCTTATCAAGCTCATCTACAAGTTTCCGAGCTTTCTATGGAGAACATAGGCTGGAACGGGCAAGATTTTGTCGATCTTCATAATCACCCCATTCAAAACATATTTAAGCTCTACCCATGGGAATGGATCTGGGAAGAAGCATTTTCTCAATATATCCACCCACAAACACAGTGGATTGAACCCTGCTGGAAAATGTTACTTTCAAATAAAGCGATTTTGGTTGAGCTTTGGAAGCGTTACCCAAACCATCCATTATTGGTTGAAACCCATACCTATGACCCGCAACAAGCTTTGTCTGGTAAATGGGTGAAAAAGCCGATTTTGGCAAGGGAAGGGGCCAATATTCGAGTTTTACAAGACGGCCATGACCAAGGTGCAGCTTCTGGTAGCTTTTATTTTGATGACTATGACAAATATGGTTATGTCGTACAGAAATGGGTAGATACCCCATTATTTTCAGGACAACTGCCTACACTCGGTTTATGGATGGTTGGACATCAATGTGCAGGCATGTCTATTCGTGAAGATTGCTACGACATTATTGGTAATGATGCTCACTTTGCAGCACATTATTTTGTCGAGTAATAAGCGCATCGATATATAAAAAAGCACTTTTAAAGTGCTTTTTTATTCAGTATTACTTGCGATCATTTAGTGCATTTTAAGTAAACAGCGAATAATGAGCTTTCATTTTTAAAGTTAAATTAGAACGAAAATTCAAAAATACAACAATATAAATATATGTATTTTAATAAATTTTTCATTATTCTCTTTATTAAAAATTAATATTGGCAAGCTCTTTGCATCTCCTAAAAAGAAAAAAGCCTAGATTTTAAGGGCTCGCGAGAGCCCTGATTTTTTTAAGGAGTGATGCCATGAATGCTATTCCAACTTTAACGCCACTTGCCATGCCGTGTAACAGCAGTTTTGAAGCAAAAGATTGGGAAATTTTATCTACTCACTGGTATCCGGTTGCGCGTATTCAAGATGTCTCTACAGCGCCTCAACGCGTCACGCTATTAGACGTCAACATGGCCCTGTATAAAACAGAAAGTGGCGAAATTCATCTGGTTCGAGACATTTGCCCACATCGTGGGGTGCCATTAACCAAAGGTTGGGTGGATGGTGAGGAGATTGTCTGTCCTTATCATGGTCTACGCTATAACAGCGAAGGGAAATGTACCCAAATACCAGCTCAGCCCGAACTGACTAAAATTTCTGATCGTTTTTCACTGACCAAATTTCCTGTTGTTGAACGATATGGTCTGATTTGGACCAGTATTCATGGTCGTGAGGTTACTCAAGCCAATATTCCTGTATTAGATACTTGGGACCATGCAGAGCATCAATCAATTTTACCGCCTTTTGTCGATATTGGCGGTTCTAGCGGACGTCAACTCGAAGGATTTATCGATGTCGCTCATTTTGCATGGGTGCATCACAACGCCTTCGCCAGTCGCGATAATCCCGTTGTCCCTAAGTACCACACTGAACGGACCGCCTACGGCTTAAAAACAGTCTATATCAGCAATGTCAGTAACTATCCACACGAGCTAAAACATCTCGAACCAGAAGGCTTTTTATGGAAGCGTACCTTTGAGGTCTATCCACCTTTTTCAGCTGTACTTACGGTCGATTTTCCAGAAGGTGGGGTTTTAAAAATTTTAAATGCCTGTTGTCCTATTTCAAGCAATAAGACCCGTTTATTTGTTCCACTCACCCGTAACTTTGACCAAACTGGCGATTTAGAAAAGGTATATGCATTCAATGCACAAATTTTTGCTGAAGACCAAGAGATAGTCGAATCACAAAAGCCAGAAGACCTGCCGCTTGATTTAATGATGGAAGCACATTTTGAAGCAGACCGTTCATCAACGACTTATCGACGGATTTTGGCAGAATGGGGACTAAGTAAACGTTATACCGTTTAAATCTTGGCTAAGTGGGGTACAATCAATCGAAAAAAGTGAAAATATAAAGGCTTTCCATGTCATTGATCGCAAATACCACCGTTGTGCGTGGTCGTTTTTTAGATATTCAACAAACTGTCTCTGAGCCAACTGATATTCCAAATCAAGTGCGTTATTTAGAAGATGGTGTATTGATTAGTGAACATGGAAAAATCAAATGGTTTGGTGCATGGGAAGAAGCTCAACAGCATCTTCCTACTGGGGTCGAGGTTCAACATTACCCAGAACAATTGATTGTACCTGGCTTTATTGATACCCATATCCACTTTCCACAAACCGAAATGGTAGGAGCTTACGGCGAACAACTTCTAAGTTGGCTCAATACTTATACTTTCCCAACCGAAATCCAATTTCAGGACAAAGCATACGCAAGTGAAATTGCCCAGTTCTTTGTTCAGGAACTCTTAAAACACGGTACAACTACAGCCCTCGTTTTCTGTACAGTTCATCCCGAGTCTGTTGATGCTTTATTTGAAGCCGCAGAACGCGTTCAGATGCGTTTGATTGCCGGCAAGGTACTTATGGACCGCAACGCCCCTGAAGCGCTGTGTGACACACCAGAAACGGCTTACAGCGACACCAAAGCACTCATTGAAAAATGGCATGGTAAGGGCCGTGCTCTCTATGCGATTACTCCACGTTTTGCACCTACTTCTACACCTGAACAATTAGAAAGAGCAGGGCAGTTAAAACAAGAATTTCCGGATGTTTATGTCCATACGCATTTAAGTGAAAATAAAGATGAAATCGCTTGGGTGAAATCTTTATTTCCGGAACAAGCGGGCTATTTAGATGTTTATCAGCATTATGGCCTAACTGGTAAGCGTTCTGTTTTTGCACATTGCGTTCACTTGGAAGATCAAGAATGGCAATGTATGCATGATACGCAATCGGCTATCGCATTTTGTCCGACTTCAAACTTGTTCTTAGGTAGTGGTTTATTCCCATTGAAAAAAACATGGGAAAAACAAGTCAAAGTAGGTTTGGGTACAGACATCGGCGCGGGTACATCATTCAGCTTACTGCAAACCGTTAATGAAGCTTATAAGGTTCAGCAATTACAAGGCGATAAACTCTCAGCTTATGAAGCTCTTTATCATGCCACGCTAGGCGGAGCAAAAGCACTTGATTTGCAAGACCAGTTAGGCAATTTTAACATCGGTAAAGAAGCAGATTTTGTTGTATTGAATCTTAAGCCAACTGCATTACAGGAACTTCGCCAGTCTAAATCTAAATCTGTTGAAGATTCACTGTTTGCATTATTCACTTTAGGTGATGACCGTAATATTGAGGCGACTTATATTTATGGAAACCTTGCTTATCAAAAAGAAACAGCCAAATAAAAAAGGCATTGTTAAGTTTTTGTTATTATTTGGAATATGTGCTCTTGCATTAAAGCGTGATCGACATATTCCGCAAAATGATAAAATTTCACAGCCATCAAAGGGTGCATGAAACGTCATTTTGCTTTAAAATTTTACCATTAACTCAGTTTTTCGAGGTGTTGCAGGTCAACACCTTTTTTATTTTTTCTTTTATATCTTGTAGGAATCTGCCATGACTGTTGCAATGAGCATCATGATTTCAACCGAAGAAATTCAAGCAAAAGTCAAAGAGCTCGGCGAGCAAATCAATTCTCACTATGCAAATAGTGACAAAGAATTGGTTCTGATTGGTCTACTTCGTGGTTCTGTTATTTTCATGGCAGACTTATGCCGTACCATTACCAAACCACACGAACTCGACTTCATGACTGTGTCTAGCTACGGCGGTGGTACCACTTCAAGTCGAGATGTTAAAATCTTGAAAGATCTTGACGGTGAAATTCGCGGTAAAGATGTGCTTGTGGTTGAAGACATTATCGACTCAGGCAACACCTTAAGCAAAGTTGTGGAAATGTTGCAAACTCGCGAGCCAAATTCAATTCAGCTATGCACATTAGTAAGCAAACCGTCTCGCCGTGAAATTGATCTTGAAGTTAAATTTTTAGGTTTTGAAGTAGAAGACAGATTCATTGTGGGCTATGGCTTAGATTACGATCAAAAATATCGTCATCTGCCTTTTATTGGTGAAATTGGCCTATAAATTTCATAAAAATAGCACCATAAGGTGCTATTTTTTTATATAACGTTTTAGCTTTGAACAAAAAAGACACAAAAAGTCGCAATCTGCTACAGACAAAACAGACAGCTCTGTCGCACGATAGAATATGAAGCAAAATCATTAACTTCATCAAAAAAACAACTGGAGAACAAATATGTGGTCACTTATTGTTGCTATTGTGGTTGGTTTCTTCGCTGGCTTAATTGCTCGTGCTTTGCATCCAGGTGATGATAAAGCGGGTTTCATCGTTACGACTTTGATTGGTATTGCAGGTTCACTTCTAGCTACTTATGGTGGTCGTTTGCTTGGGCTTTACGGCGAAAACTCAGCTGCAGGCTTTATCGCTTCCGTGATTGGTGCAGTCATTATTCTTTTCATTTACAACTTGATTGTCCGAAAAAGCTAAACTTTAATTCGTTTATAAAAAAAGCACCTTAAGGTGCTTTTTTTATAATTTATAGACCTAGTTCTTTCCAAACTTCCTGAATTTCTTCAGCAGATCTTGCACCTATCAATTTAAAACCATTTGCAAAAACTAGGGTAGGAGTAGCATTAAAACCTAATTTTTTACCCAACTCTAAGTTACGATCAATTGGGTTTGCACAACTTGCAACTGTTGGTTTTACACCTTGCTCAATCAGTTTTTTCCAAGAGTATGATTGGTTCGGTGCGCACCAAACTTGTCTCGAAACGACAATAGACTGAGGTTTTAAAGGGTAAATAAACGTGTAAATTGTTACATCTTTAAGTTTATCAAGTTCAGGTTCAAGCTTTTTACAGTAAGGACAATTTGGGTCAGAAAATACCGCTAAAACATGCTGACCGTTACCTTTGACTGTTTTAATAGCATCTTTTAAAGGCAATTGTTTCCAATCAATTGAGTTTTGTCCTAAAACCAAATCTTTGGTTAAATTCTTCTGGTCCTTTAAGCGAATCATAGAACCTACCAACATATGCTGACCATCTTCACCCAGATAAATAATTTGTTGATCGAGATTGGCGCTATATAGTCCTGGCATTTCTGTTTTCTGAATATTGCTAATTTTCAAATTAGGATATTGTTTTTTAATATTTTCCCGAACAGTTTCTACATTAGCGAAACTCAAACTTGTAGTTAAGCTAAATAATGCCAATATTCCTAATTTTTTTAGCATAAAACCGACTCATTGGTAGGAGAGGAGATCATTTTAATCAGTTCAGCTCATGAAAACAGAATTGATTACCGAGTTATAACCAAACTCCCACATCATTATGCTTATGTTTCACGTGGAACATAAGTCGCTTTTAGAAAGTCCTTCAACCTGATTTTGATGATGACGTGATACACTATGGGCGTGTATAACATTCAAACCAAATATACTCCCTACCAGTATATTGAATTATTAAGAGAAAACAGATGAGTCACATTGGTCAGGATAAAAAAATTCTTAATCGTGTAAAGCGACTAAAAGGGCAAATCAACAGCATTGAAAATGCGATAGAACAACCAGAATCATCATGCATTGATATTTTGCAGCAAGTTGCGGCCATAAAAGGTGCACTAAACGGTTTAATGAGTGAATTGATGGAACAACACCTACACCACCATGTACTTCAGGGTGCAGAAGTCGATCAAAATGAGTTAGATGAATTTTTAAAAGTTTTAAAGAGATACGGCTGAGAAAAGTACCGGATGACATAGCTCTCTACATCATCCAGTTTTTTATTATTTTCCAATACAGAACGAACCAAAGATTTTGCCGAGTAGGTCATCAGCGCTAAAGTCGCCTGTAATTTCACCTAAAGCATTTTGAGCAAGGCGTAATGACTCGGCAACAAGCTCACCAGCGTTAAATACAACAAGTTGCTCACGTGCTTCTGAAAGATAGAGCTGTGTGCGCTTCATTGCGTCTAAATGGCGTGTTCTTGCAATAAACGTATCTTCCTCAGGGTGAAAACCTGCATGCGCTGTAATCGCATCTACGAGGCCTTGTACGCCCATCTCTTGTTTTGCCGAAACGGTAATATGACGGAACCCTTGAAAATCAGTAATTTCAGCTACCTGTCCAGTTAAGTCGCATTTATTACCAATTAACATTAAACGTCGTGGCTCAATATGTTCAGCAAAATATTCTTGAGCGAGTTGTAATGGGTCATCACCTTGATTCAAATCGTAAACCAACAACAATAAATCAGCTTGTTCAATTTCTTTAATTGCTCTACGAATCCCTTCTTTTTCAACGATATCACCTGTTTCACGAAGACCAGCGGTGTCTGTTAAGGTAATTGGCAGACCATTTAAGCTAATTTTTTCATGCAAAACATCGCGAGTTGTGCCAGCAATGTCCGTCACAATAGCGCGTTCTACACCAGCAAGCGCATTTAATAAGCTCGATTTACCCGCATTCGGTTTACCCGCAATAACAACTTGCAAACCTTCACGTAAGAGTTGCCCTTGTCGTGCAGAAGTTTGAACCGCATGTACCGACTGCTGGACATCTTCCAGTAAAGCTAAAATCTTACCATCTGCTAAGAAATCGATTTCCTCTTCAGGAAAATCAATCGCAGCTTCAACATGTAATCGTAAATGGATCAGTTTTTCTAAAACCGTATTAATTTTTGTTGAAAATGCGCCCTGTAAAGAGCGAACAGCAGAGCGCGCCGCAGCTTGCGAAGTCGCATCAATCAAGTCGGCAATCGCTTCAGCTTGTACCAAGTCCATTTTGCCATTTTCAAAAGCTCGCATGGAGAACTCACCAGCTTTTGCAGCAATTGCACCTAGCTCAAATAAACGGCCAAGAAGAGCATTTTGAATGACAGGACCGCCATGTCCCTGTAGCTCGACAACATCTTCACCAGTAAACGAATGCGGATTTGGAAAGCACAAGACAATCCCTTCATCCATGATGCTTCCATCAGCATCATAAAACTTACGAAAACCCGCCAGACGCGCTTCAGGCAAGTTTTTTTGCGTCAGCTTTTGAGCAATTTCATAGGCCTTAGGTCCAGATAAGCGAATCACGCCCACTCCACCACGCCCTGGCGGCGTTGCAATTGCAGCAATTGTGGTTTGACTTTGCATATTATTCACCTAAAAAACCTAAAATACAGCCAAAGAAAAATCCGCCTAAGATTACCATCTTAAGCGGATTGATTCAGCAAAAGTTCAACGATTAAGACGCTGATTCAGTCTTGTTTAGACGACTTTTCTCAACACTCTTGTTAATAAACCATTGCTGTAAAATGGTAATACTGTTGTTCACAATCCAGTACAACACGAGACCTGCAGGGAAGAACAACATAAATACCGTGAACATAATCGGCATAATGCGGAATACTTTCGCTTGCATTGGATCAGCTGGTTGCGGGTTCAACATTTGCTGAGCAAACATTGTCGCACCCATAATTAACGGCAAGATGAACCATGGATCCATTGCAGACAAGTCTTGAATCCAGCCTAACCATGGTGCGTGACGTAATTCCACACTTTCCATGAGTACCCAGTACAAGGCAAGGAAAATCGGCATTTGTAGCAATAACGGCAAACAACCTGATAGTGGATTAACTTGTTCACGTTTATAAAGCGCCATCATTTCTTGCGAGAAGCGCATACGGTCTTCACCGAACTCTTCTTTCATGCGTTGCATTTCTGGTGCAATCACACGCATTTTCGCCATAGAACGATAACTTTTTGAAGATAAAGGCCACAAAATCATCTTCACCATAATGGTAAGCAAGATGATTGACCATCCCCAGTTGCCTACAATGCTATGGAAGAATTGAAGACCTAAGAACAACAACTTGGCAATTGGCCATAACCAACCATAATCAACAGTCTGGTTCAAACCTACAGCCAAATCTTTTAATTCAGATTGTACTTTCGGACCTGAATAAAGCTTCGCATCTACTTCCATTGAAGTGCCAGCTGGAACATTAATTACTGGCGAAGTAAAGCCAATAATATTCATATGATCCGCAGACTGACGAGATTCAAGCTTAGCAACATAAGGCTGACCATTCGCTTGAGTCAGTTTAAGGTTTCCAGGAATCCAAGCACTTACAAAGTAGTGCTGAACCATTGCAACCCATCCACCTTTAGCATCAGCATTTACTTTTTCTTCTGAGAAGTTAGCAAACTTAAGCTTGTTATAATGTGAATCAGGCGTTCCCCAAGCACCACCTAAGAAAGTTCCTAGAGTGAAAATACCTTGAGAAGACTTACCAGGATCCTCAGAGTTATCACGCTTTAACTGTCCAAACATCTGACCTTGCCAATTTTGTTGGCTACGGTTAATGACTTGATGACTTACAACAATCGGGTATTGACCTTGGGTAAAGGTGAAAGTTTTAATAATTTCAACGCCTTCTGGTGTCTTAAATACCATTGGCACGTTTAAAACTTTTTCAGACTGACCCTTTTGATCCTGTACACCCTTAGCATCAGCCAAAGTATATGATGTTTTTTCAACCGCATATAACGGACGACCACCACGACTACTATCTGGTCCATTCAAACCAATTAAGCCAGACTGAGCAACATATGTACGCTTGGCATCATTTTCAAGCATAACAAATGGTTGATTACTGTCTTTACTTTTGTCGTGAGAGAGTAATTCAATACGAACAATATCACCACCTTTTGGATTGATCCAAAGATGATAAAGGTCAGTTTGTACTGAAATAAGCTGTTGATTCACAGGTGCTGTCGCATCTGTGGTTTGTGACTGCGTAATATTTGCTTGTGGCACATCGGAAGCCACTGTTGCAGTTTTAGCATTTGGCAAATCAGCAGATATTTCATGTGAACTTACAGCCGCCGCTTGTTGTTGCGGTGCAGTTGCAGCATTTCCATAATCTTTTTGCCAAGCCAAAATGAGCAAATATGCGGTGACAAACATGGCCCCGAGAATTGCAAACCTGGCCCATTGTTGCATATCTATTACCCCAAATGGTTAGAGAGATTTTGCTTCATTAAACGATCACGAAAGGGTACAGCAACATGATGCGTTTGAGAATCTATTTGATGAAACGAAATAAAACGAATTGCTTTTGGCGGTACCGGATCATATCCGGAGCCTCCCCATGGATGACATCGACAAATACGTTTAGAAGATAGCCAAACGCCTTTCATTGCACCATGAGTTTGTAATGCTTCTATCGCATATTGGGAACAAGTTGGGATATAACGACAACGGGGTCCAAGAAGCGGACTAATCGCAATTTGATACAGTCGAATGAACCAACGCAAAATACGAACCATTGGTCATCTCTTAATTTTGCGAGGTTGGGACAACTTTAGAATGTTTTTTTGCCAAGCGTTGTAATTTTTGCCAAGCAAAATCTAATTGTTGATATAGCTCAGCGTTCGTAATCGTTTCAATACCAACTTTAGGCATTACAACAACATCTATGTCTAACCCAAATTTCGGCTGATTTAGACGAAAGCTCTCACGAGCAAGACGCTTTATTCGATTTCTTTCATGCGCACGGCGCACTTTTTTCTTAGCAACGACAATACCCAAACGGCTATTAGGCTGTTCGGTTAATTTTGCAAGAAATAAAAAATGGGGTTGATGCACTTTAAAAAGCGCACCATCAAATACACTTTTATAATCTGCAGCACAGCGCACACGACGATCTGTGCTAAAACTGTAAAGTGCCATCACACCCAAGTCTGGTCAGCGTAACAGTAATTAAACAGTTAAGCTATGACGACCTTTTGCACGACGACGAGCTAATACTTGACGACCAGCTTTAGTTGCCATACGAGCACGGAAACCATGAACGCGTTTACGCTTTAATTCAGATGGTTGGAAAGTACGTTTCATATCGAAACTCCCAAAAATGATCTTTCTATAAAGGTCCGCGATTTTATTGTGCAATGTTTACTCTGTCAATGATAAACAGAGAAAGTTTTGTATTTAAGTCAAATTTTTACTTATTCATCCTCTCTTTATATTAAGTCAATTTTTACCATTTAAAAGTTATACACAAAGTAATTGTTTATTTTTATTATGACTTTTAAGATATACACTTCTTATTTACATACTTATCAACAAACCTGGATGTGAAATTAGTTTTGTTTTGGTATATTTGAATTTAAATTCATATTTTTTAGTTATCCACAATTTGAAGTAGCCCTATTAAATAAATTCAAATTTTAAAATTTAAATTTATTCTTATTAGCGTGGACTTTTTCTGTGGATTTCACAGTTTTAAATTTAAAAAACATATATTTGAACTGTTGATAACTCTGTTTTTATTATCTTTATGGATTGTGGATAAGTTTATGTGATAATTTATCCACAGGATGTGCAAAAAGTTATTCACAATTGGTTTTGAATTTAAATTTATTCACAAGAGATTTCTTTTTAGGCAAAATCAACCGAATTCGTCATGACAGATGTGGATAACTTGGGTAGAATGGCGACCCCTTCTTATCAGGAAGGGTTAATCTTTAAATGATTTGAATTTAAAACGCAGACATAGGGGATACACATGCTTTGGACAGACTGCTTAACTCGCTTGCGACAAGAGCTCTCTGATAACGTCTTTGCGATGTGGATTCGCCCTTTAGTAGCTGAAGAAGTGGAGGGCATACTACGTCTATATGCTCCTAACCCTTATTGGACACGTTATATTCAAGAGAATCATTTAGAGTTAATTTCTATATTGGCAGAACAGTTGTCAGAAGGACGTGTACGTCAGGTAGAAATCTTGGTCGATTCTCGTCCTGGTAGTATTTTGTCTTCTAATGAACAACCGGCAACAACTACAGCTGCCTTACAAAGTACGCCTGTATCGCAACCAACTAAGGTTAAAAGAGAACCTGAACCTGTTGCCAACACTGCAGTTAGCCCGAAAACCTCAAAAAAGAAACTATTAAACCCACAATTTACTTTTTCACTATTTGTTGAAGGCCGTTCTAACCAAATGGCAGCGGAAACTTGTAGAAAAGTATTAACGCAATTAGGTGCTTCTCAGCATAACCCTTTGTTTTTATATGGCCCAACGGGTCTTGGTAAAACTCACTTAATGCAAGCAGTTGGTAATGCTTTACTTCAAGCTAAGCCGAATGCGAGAGTCATGTATATGACTTCAGAAAGTTTTGTACAAGATTTTGTGAGTTCATTACAAAAAGGAAAGGTTGAAGAGTTTAAGAAAAATTGTCGTTCTTTAGATTTGTTATTAGTTGATGATATTCACCTTTTGGCTGGTAAAGAAGCTAGCCTTGTTGAATTCTTTTATACATTTAACGCCTTACTAGATGAATCTAAACAAATTATTTTAACTTCTGATCGCTATCCTAAAGAATTAACAGAGCTTGATCCTCGATTGGTTTCTCGTTTTTCTTGGGGGCTATCAGTAGGTGTTGAACCACCAGATATTGAAACACGAATCGAAATTCTGCTTAAAAAAGCTGAAAATAGTGGCGTTGATTTGCCAAGGAACTGCGCATTATTTATTGCACAACAAGTGGTAGCAAACGTACGTGAACTTGAAGGTGCGTTAAATAAAGTTGTTGCAATTTCACGTTTTAAAGGTGCGCCAATCGATCTTGATGTTGTGCGAGAGTCTTTAAAAGATGTATTAGCAATCCGTGCGCGTACAATTAGTGTAGAAAATATACAACGTGTGGTGAGTGAATATTTCCGCATCCCACTCAAAGAACTCGTAGGTCCAAAACGAACACGAATCTATGCTCGACCACGCCAATTGGCGATGGGGCTTGCCCGTGAGTTGACTGGTGATAGTTTTCCGGAAATTGGCATGGCTTTTGGTGGCCGAGACCATAGTACCGTGATGCATGCTTGTGAAAAAGTAGTCAGTTTACGGGAAGAAGATCCTATCTTTGACGAAGATTATAAGAATTTACTACGTCTTCTTCAGAGTTAATGAAATCATAAGACGTTGTTGCAAAGTCTCCATAAGTGCAGCATAGTACACAGCTAAAAAATGAAATGTTTGCTCCAAGTTGCTAGAGGAATGAATCGTGCGTTTGAAAATCGCTAAAGAAAGTTTACTCAATGTTTTATCGCATGTTGTCGGTGCGGTAGAACGTCGTCATACCTTGAATATTCTTTCAAACGTCAAAATTCAGGCTAATGGTCAAGCACTCACCATTACTGGTTCGGATTTAGAAGTTGAACTAGTGGCGAGCACTGCTTTATCAGAAGGGGCGTGCCTCGAAGCAGGTGAAACGACTGTTCCTGCTCGTAAATTGATGGACATTTGTAAATCTTTGCCTACCGCGGCATTGATTGACTTACAAATTACTGAAGATCAAAGATGTATTTTAAAGTCTGGTAATAGCCGTTTTGTGCTAGGTACTTTACCAGCAGAAGATTATCCGTTGTTAAATACTGAGAATAGCCAAGGTACGCAAGTACAGGTGACTCAACGTGAATTAAAGCGTTTATTTGAAAAAACTGCTTTTGCGATGGCTGTACAAGATGTACGTTTTTATTTAACTGGTACGTTATTAGAAATTGATGAAAATCAATTGCGTGCAGTCACAACAGATGGTCACCGTCTAGCCCTTTGTGAAATTTTAGCTTCTTCTAGTTCATCTCAATTAGTACAAGCAATTGTGCCGCGTAAAGCTGTTGGTGAATTACAACGCCTACTTAGTATTGAAGATGAGCAACTTACTTTGCTTATTGGTCGTGAATTATTAAATGTAACGATCAATACGCCAAGCCGTGATAAAGAACAAGGTGATATTACTGTTCGTTTTACGACAAAATTGATTGATGGAAAATTCCCTGATTACCGCCGTGTAATTCCACGTGGTGGTGATAAACACGTTTTAATTGGTCATGATGTATTTAAACAATCATTACAACGTGTCGCAATTTTAAGTAATGAAAAATTACGAGGTGTTTTCTTAAACTTTAATCAGGATTCTTTACAGCTTCGTGCAAATAACCCTGAACAAGATGAAGCGATTGAGGATTTAGCAATCCAATATCAAAATACCCCATTAGAAATGTCATTTAATGCTCAATATTTACTTGATGTGTTGGGGGTATTAGATGGTGATGATGTAAATATGAGCATGACTGAAGCGAACCAGTCTGTATTGGTACAAGATCCAGCTCATCCAGATCAGACTTATGTTGTTATGCCGATGCGTGTTTAATCTGGTTTAATTTTATGCATCTTACGCGCTTAAATATAGAACGCGTGCGTAATTTAAAAACGGTTGCACTCCATGGTTTGCAACCGTTTAATGTTTTTTATGGCGCTAACGGTTCGGGTAAAACATCAATTTTAGAAGCGATTCATTTGCTTGCAACTGGTCGTTCATTCCGTACGCATATTCCCAAAAATTATATTCAGTATGAAGCTGACGATGCGATTGTGTTTGCTCAGTCAACAACTGAAAAAATCGGTATGCAGAAACTCGCTTCTGGTGAGCAATTGATGAAAGTCAACGGCGATACAGTTGCGACTCAAGGTCAACTCGCCAAATTGCTCCCTTTGCAGCATATTGACCCACAAAGTATAGATATTATTGACCATGGCGCTAAGCCAAGACGTCAGCTTTTAGATTGGCTAATGTTCCACGTGGAACCTGAGTTTTATTTTGCTTGGCAATATTACTCTCGAGCTTTAAAACAGCGAAATACCTTACTCAAAACAAGACGCAATCTTTCTTTGGCTGACTTAGAGCCGTGGAACAAAATGTTGAGTGATTATGGCGAAATTTTACACTCACAGCGTTTAAGTATCGTAGAGCAATGGAACGTTTATTTTCAAAATGACTTAAGTCAGTTATTGCCTGATTTAGAGATTGAGCTGGAGTACAGCCCCGGTTTTCATACAGAGCAGGGGCTCATGCAAGACTTGCTGAATCAGCACCAAAAAGACATTGAAAGACGTTATACAGAGTATGGTCCACATCGGGCTGATTTGCGCTTAAAAACGCCTTTTGGACACGCAGATGATGTTTTATCAAGAGGTCAGAAAAAACTCTTGATTATTGCCTTAAAACTGTCACAAATTGCAATGTTGCATGCGAGTAATAAGGAAACTGTGGTATTATTAGATGATCTGACAGCAGAATTAGACTTAACCGCACAACAACGTTTAATTGAACGATTAAGCCAACTTGGTAGCCAGGTTTTTATGACAACTTTAGATCATGCATCGGTAAAAAAACATTTACATGATCTGTCTATTTCATATCAATTATTCAGTGTTGAATCCGGTCAAGTTAGTCTTGCTTCACCATAATTTTTTGATGTTACCCATCTTTGAATAAACCTATATTTGCTAGGGAGAAACCATGAGTTCAGAGTCTCAATCAGCCTCTCAAACAGAACAAACCAATGAAAAGGCTTATGATTCCTCTAGTATTAAAGTATTACGTGGATTAGATGCAGTTCGTAAACGTCCGGGCATGTATATTGGGGATACAGACGACGGTACCGGTTTACACCATATGGTATTCGAGGTTGTCGATAACGCAATCGATGAAGCCTTAGCAGGACACTGTGATGAAATCATTGTCACGATTCACGAAGATGAGTCTGTGAGTGTTTCAGATAATGGCCGTGGTATTCCAACTGATATTCACCCTGAAGAAGGTGTTTCTGCAGCAGAAGTTATTCTTACTATTCTGCATGCAGGCGGTAAGTTTGATGATAACAGCTATAAAGTTTCAGGTGGTTTGCACGGTGTAGGCGTATCAGTCGTAAACGCACTGTCTAGTAAATTACATTTAATTATTAATCGTGCTGGCCAAGTACATGAACAAGAATATCAACATGGTGATCCGCAATATCCATTACGTGTGATTGGTGAAACGGATAACACCGGTACGATTGTACGCTTCTGGCCAAGTGCAGAAACTTTTAGTCAAACCATTTTTAACGTTGAAATTTTAGCACGCCGCTTACGTGAACTTTCTTTCTTAAACGCTGGTGTACGTATTGTTTTACGTGATGAGCGCATTAATCTTGAGCATGTTTATGACTATGAAGGCGGTTTATCTGAGTTTGTTAGATACATTAACGAAGGTAAAAACCATCTGAATGAAATCTTCCATTTTACGGCTGATGCAGATAACGGTATTGCTGTAGAAGTTGCATTGCAATGGAATGATAGCTATCAAGAAAATGTTCGTTGTTTCACAAACAACATTCCACAAAAAGATGGTGGTACGCACTTAGCAGGTTTCCGTGCGGCATTAACACGTGGCTTAAACCAATATCTTGAAAATGAAAACATTCTAAAGAAAGAAAAAGTGAATGTGACTGGTGATGATGCGCGTGAAGGTTTGACTGCTATTATTTCGGTTAAAGTTCCTGATCCAAAATTCTCTTCTCAAACCAAAGAAAAATTGGTATCGAGTGAGGTAAAACCAGCAGTAGAGCAAGCAATGAACAAAGAGTTCTCTGCTTACTTACTTGAAAACCCACAAGCTGCAAAATCAATTGCTGGTAAGATTATTGATGCTGCTCGTGCACGTGATGCTGCACGTAAAGCGCGTGAAATGACACGTCGTAAGAGCGCATTAGATATCGCAGGCTTGCCAGGTAAATTGGCTGACTGTCAGGAAAAAGATCCAGCGCTTTCTGAATTATATCTTGTCGAGGGTGACTCTGCGGGTGGTAGTGCCAAGCAAGGTCGTAACCGTAAAATGCAGGCTATTTTACCTTTGAAAGGTAAAATCTTGAACGTTGAACGTGCCCGCTTTGACAAAATGATTTCGAGTCAGGAGGTCGGTACATTAATTACAGCACTTGGCTGTGGTATTGGCCGTGAAGAATATAACCCTGACAAGCTTCGTTATCATAAAATTATTATTATGACCGATGCCGACGTCGATGGTTCGCACATCCGTACATTGTTATTAACGTTCTTCTTCCGTCAAATGCCGGAGTTGGTGGAGCGTGGTCATATCTATATTGCACAGCCACCTTTATATAAACTGAAAAAAGGTAAGCAAGAGCAATATATTAAAGATAATGATGCCTTGGAAACTTATTTAATTTCAAATGCAATTGATGAGCTTGCTTTGCATATTAGTGCAGAAGCACCTGCGATTACAGGCGAAGCATTAGCAAAAGTGATTCAAGACTATCAAGTTTCACAAAAGAGCTTACAACGTTTAACGTTGCGTTATCCAGCAAGCTTACTTGATGCATTACTTGAAGTAGAGGCGTTTAAAGCTGATCAGAACCACGATCAGGCTTATGTACAGCAATGGGCAGATCAAGTACGCGAAGCTGTACAAAGACTACAGCCAAGTTTGCGTCCTGAAATTACGCTTGAAACCTTCGAACGTGAAAATGCACAAGGCGAGAAAACAGCGCATTATTGGCCACGTGTGACTGTATATGTCCATAACTTGCCACATGCTTACTTGCTTGATGCTGGCTTATTAAACTCAGCAGAATATGCGCGTTTATTGAAGAACTCTAAGAGTTGGTTCAATTTAATTGAAGATGGTGCATATTTACAGAAAGGTGATCGCCGTATTCAAGTGGCTAACTTCCATCAGGTATGGCAGCACATTCTGCAAGATTCGCGTCGTGGAATGATGATCCAGCGCTATAAAGGTCTGGGTGAGATGAATGCTGAACAGCTTTGGGAAACCACAATGGACCCTGAAAACCGTAATATGTTACAGGTGACTATTGATGATGCAATCGAAGCAGATCGTATGTTCTCGTGCTTAATGGGTGATGACGTTGAACCACGTCGTGCCTTCATTGAAGAAAATGCATTAAATGCAGATATTGATGCTTAATTGATAGCTAGATTCTAAATCAGTCTAAGGAGAGAAGATGATGAGTCAAAAGTTTATAGCAAGTATGCTGATTTCATGTGCAGCTTTAGTGAGTCATTCTGCATTTGCAGCTGACTTGTTGGAAGCTGACATGAAAACTTTAGCAAAGAGCACAAAAGCCTTTGCTGAAGCGAAAGATCTCAATAACGCAAAACAGCAGCTTGTGATTATGCGTCAGGCAGCAGTATCTTCAAAAAAATCTTTACCTCATAAGTTGGAAGGTTTACCGCCGGAAAATGTACAGGTAAAACAATATCAAGCGGGTTTAGATCAGTTAGTTGCTGAAATTGATCGAGTGACTGTATTGGTTGATAAGGGTCAATTAGACCAAGCAAAATCAGAAGCAATTAATCTGGTTAATATCCGTAATGAAAACCACAAAAAATTTAGATAAATTCATTTTGATCTAAATAAATAAAGGGAATGATTGAATCATTCCCTTTATTTTTTGGTCTATTTGAGTGTATTAAACCTAAAAAGATCAATTTTCTACTAAGTCTGTAACCTGAATGAGCGCATGGCCAAATAAATATCCAGCTGTTAATAGAATGCAGATCCACAAAATAGCTCCAGCGACATTATAGATTAAAAATTTTCCATAACTCATATTGCTAGAGCCCGCAGCTAATGGTGCAAAAGAACGTGCAAAAGGAATAAAGCGTGCCAGAAGAATAGTTTTCCCACCGTGTTGCAAGAAATAACGGTTGGTTTTATTTAAATATTCTTTCTTAATAAAGCGTGATTTTGCTTCAAAAATACGGTTACCAAAATGACGACCAATAGAGTAGTTCACAATATAGCCTAGGGTGGCAGCTACGGTAAGCAAAGTAATCATATAACCCAGATGCATCATTTCGATCACTGAGCAAAGTGCCCCTACAGTGAGAAGTAAACTATCTCCAGGCAAAAAGAACATAAATACAAAAGCTGTTTCAGAAAAAATAATCAAAAAGAGTATGGCATAAACCCATGCGCCATACTCCTGAATTAAAATAGGTAAAAAATGTTCAAAATTAGTAATAAAATCAATAAAATTCATTCAGTTTGTCTGATCCCGAATTAAATACCTACTCAAGAAGGGTAAAAACGAAGTTACAGAATTTAGTTAAATTATCTGTGTATGGCAACCCTTAAGATGTAGCTTAAGTCTTATATGTTATCAAATTTGAATCTATCTCAAAAATTTAACAGCTGAATGAAATATTATTAGAAGTCATTCAAATTTTTATATAGTAGCGCAAATAAAGCTCTGATTTGAACTAAAAGCCAGTACTGGTCCTTAAAAATACCAGTACTGGCAAGAACTTAGTTTTCGAAAGAGGCTTCCATTTCCTCAAGTTCCATCATGAGTTCTAAAAGTTGCTCTTCATGTTGTTCAAGTTTAGCCTTCAGCTCGGTTTGTTCATTCATCAATTTCAGCAAATCATCTTTACGGTTTGCTTCGTATAATGAGCTATCTGCTAAAGCTTCTTCAATTTCAGCAAGTCGCGGTTGAAGCTTTTCAATTTGTGATTCAACCTTCTCAATATTTTTACGAATAGGTCGAGTCTGTTCACGACGGCGTGCGGCTTCCTTACGCTGTGCTTCTTTATCAACTTTAGTTGGAGCAGGGGCAGCAGATGATGAGTTATTTGCTGCTACAGCAGTTTGAGCATTGATTTGCTGCTGACGTGCTTCACGTAACCATTTAGCATAATCCTGCAAATCACCTTCAAACTCGGTACATTTGCCGCCGTGTACTAAAAGAAGTTCATCACACACACTAGCAATAAGTTGACGTTCGTGAGAAACCAGAACAACAGCACCTTCAAAATCTTGTAAAGCCATGCTTAGTGCATGACGCATATCAAGGTCTAAATGGTTCGTTGGCTCATCGAGAATTAAAACGTTTGGACGCTGCCATACAATCAGTGCTAGAGCCAAACGAGCGCGCTCACCGCCAGAAAAGCTTTCACATGGTGTATCCATGCGTTCACCACTAAACCCAAAACTACCAAGGAATGAGCGTAAGGTAGCTTCACTAATTTGTTTATCTGCCAACCGAGCAAGTTGAAGCATCGGGCTGGCATGGCCATCTAAAGCATCCATTTGATGCTGTGCGAAGTAGCCAATATTAAGCAACTCCGAAGCTTTACGTTCACCTGCTAGAAGTGGTAAATCACCGACCAAGCTCTTAATCAAAGTTGATTTACCTGCGCCGTTCATACCAAGTAAACCAATACGTGAGTTCGGTGTAATTTGAAGTTTAATTTTTTCAGCAATTTGCTTATCGCCATAACCTATGCTGGCATTGTCTAACGTCAGCAAGGGTGAACTCATTTTGGTCGGTTCACGGAAACTAAAAGTAAACGGCGTATCGACATGAGCAGGTGCGAGTTGTTGCATACGCTCAAGTTGTTTAATACGACTTTGTGCCTGACGAGCTTTAGTGGCTTTTGCTTTGAAACGGTCAATAAATTTTTGTAGGTGAGCACGTGTTTCTTGTTGCTTCTCAAAAGCTTGTTGTTGTTGTGCTAAACGTTCACTTCGAGTTGTTTCAAATGTGGAGTAATTACCCGTATAAAGCGTGAGTTCTTGATTTTCGATGTGAAGAATATGATCTGTAATTGCATCTAAAAAATCGCGGTCATGCGAAATGAGGATGAGAGTACCTTCATAGGCTTTAAGCCAATCTTCTAACCACAAAATTGCATCTAAATCTAAGTGGTTGGTTGGTTCATCTAGTAATAATAAATCAGAACGACTCATTAATGTACGCGCCAAGTTTAAGCGCATACGCCATCCACCAGAAAAACTAGCAACATTTAAACGTAATTGATGCTCTAGAAAACCAAGACCAGCCATGAGTTGGGCAGCTTTAGATGGCGCTGAATAACCGTGAATTTCATCAAAGCGGCCATGTAGTTTGGCCAAGTCTGAATCTGTGAGTTGATCTGGTTGAGCAAGCTTATTTTGAATATCCCAATATTCTTCATCACCAGACAGAACAAAATCGAGGGCAGGCATGTCTAGAGCTTTAACTTCTTGCGCCATATGCGCCACAGTCCAGACTGAAGGACGAGTAAGTGTACCTTCATCTGCGCCTAAGCTGCCCAGTAACGCTGCAAATAACGTTGATTTACCTGCACCATTGACCCCAGTCAGACCAATCTTCCAACCTGGGTGTAATTGCATAGACGCTTTTTGAAAGAGAACACGTCCACCGCGGCGTAAAGAAACTTGGTCAAATTGAATCATCTTGTCTTATCGAGGTGAGTTAGGGATGCTGTATTTTAAAGAGAACTGACCGTGAAGACAAAACTTTCAGAGTTTTAGTTTATAAATGCTGAGATTGCATGGCTTAACCTATCTCTATTTAAGCTATTCGTCTGAAAATATCTAAATTTTTAACGAGATAGACCACATTTTAAAAAATATGGCTAAAATAAAAACAATTTAAAACTTGGTTGATAAATGAACTCCTAATAAAACTAGACTAAGGAAAGTCAAATGAAAAAAGGATTGGGGATAATTGGTACAGTATTTTGCTGTGCTATGGGAACAGCACATGCCGGGCAAAATGTATGTGTATTCGATTTATTGGGAAAATCAGGTGAATCCTACAAACTGATGGAAGAGTGGGCACTTGCAGCCAAAAGCTGGCAGGCTGACATTACTTTAATTCCATTTCAAGATGAAGCTTTGGTAGATCGTAGACTGCGTGAGGGCAAATGTGACGCAGCTTATATGACCTCAATGCGAGCACGAAATTACAATAAATTTGCAGGTTCGATTGATGCGATTGGTGGTGTAACCAGTAATGCCATTGCTCAAAAGGCAATTAGTTATGTTTTAGACCAACGTAATAAACATCGCATGGTAACAGCACAAAATGGAACAAACTACGAGGTGGTGGGAATTGTCCAGATTGGTTTGGCTTACTTGTTTGTAAGAGATAAAAACCTCAACTCAATTGAAAAAGTACGTGGTACTAAATTTGCTATTTTACAATATGACGCAGCTCAAAAAATTATGGTGGAAAGTGTAGGTGCACATCCTATTCCGTCAGAAATTACCGATTTTGTGAAAAAGTTTAATAGTGGCCAAGTCGATGCGATTGCCGCACCTGCTTATGCGTATAAACCCTTAGAAATAGGCAAGGGTATTGGAACAAATGGAGCGATGTTTACTTTTCCAGTGGTCAACGTTACAGGGGATTTAATTGCAAGAAGTGATCGGTTTCCAGCCAATTTTGGAATGAAGTCTCGTGACTGGTTCATTAAGCAGTTACCGCAAAATTTTGCAATGGTGAAACAGTTGGAAGCTGGGGTACCGCCTAAAATTAAATTAAATTTTTCAGCTGAAGATAAATTGAAATACCAAAAAATATTACGGGAAGGTCGCCTTGGTCTAACAAAGCAAGGTGTATACGATGCGACAATGATGAGTGTGCTGAAGCGTGCACGATGTACCATTGAACGCACAAATTTTGAATGTACGCTCAATGGAGAGTAGATTGTTTTTTAATCACAAAATCGCTACACATATTTCAAAGCTGAATATGGGTATGAAAATTGTGAATATAAAAAGTAACTTACGGAAAATTAGAGATTTTTACTTCTAATAAATAATTTAAATAGAACAAACAATGATCCAATCAGATAAAAATATTTGAGTAAAAGCTCTATTTTTTTCTAAAAAACATGATTAATATCTGTGTTTGAAAGGAAACTTCAAACAAAAAATCTGTTCCGTGGAAGGATGAAGAAAATGAAAAAAATCGTACTTGCTATGGCTGCCGCTTCTGTTGTTGGTTTTTCTGCTTCAGCGCAAGCAGCGAGTACCGTGTGTGTATTCGACCTCTTAGGAAAAGCAGGCGACTCATATAAAATGATGGAAGAATGGGCTCTAGCTGCAAAAGGCTGGGGTACTGAAATTAACTTGGTTCCTCGTCAGGACGAGGCTGTTGCAGATAATGATTTCAAAGCTGGTAAATGTGATGCTGTAGCAATGACTGCTATGCGTGCACGCCAATATAACAAATTCGCAGGATCAATCGACTCGCTTGGCGGCGTTCCTAATAACCAAATCGCGCAACGTGCTATTACTTATGTATTAGATGCACGTAATGCTGCAAAAATGACAACTAACCTTGGTGGTAAAAAATACGAAGTTGCTGGTATCTCTCCATTAGGTTCAGCATTCATTTTCGTACGTGACAAAAACATCAGCTCTGTTGAAAAAGCTGCGGGTAAAAAATTCGCCGTATTAGGCTATGACGATGCACAAAAAATTATGGTGCAACGTGTAGGTGCTCAGGCAGTTCTTTCTGATATTTCAAACTTTGCTGCTAAATTTAACAATGGTCAGGTAGATATGGTAGGTGCACCTGCTTATGCATACAAACCATTAGAATTGAACAAAGGTTTGGGCGCAAATGGTGTAATGTGGAATTTCCCAGTATTACATGTAACTGCTGACCTTGTATTACGTGCAGATAAATTCCCAGCTGGTTTTGGTCAAAAGTCTCGTGACTGGTTTGTAAAACAATTACCTAAAAACTTTGCGATGATTAACCGTTTAGAAGCGCAAATTCCAGGTAAATACAAAATGAACCTAAGTGCTGAAGACAAACTCAAGTACCAAAAAATGTTACGTGATGGTCGTATGGATTTAACTAAACGTGGTATTTACGATGCAGGTATGATGTCTGTATTGAAAAAAGCACGCTGTTCTGTAGACAAAGCTAACTTTGAATGTTCAATGGCTGGTGAATAATTCATATTGAACTTAAAAGCCTAGATTTATTCTAGGCTTTTTTGCTTTATACAGGCTGTCAATTCAGCCATTGTGGTGTATTAAAAAGTCGCTAATCTAAATTGAGGATAAAACTTCATCTGGATACATGAAGGTATTAAAAGGGAACAAGGATGTGAGTGATCAAAGAGCTACTATAGATATTTAAATAGTTATTTTTCTTTAATTGAGCTCATATAAACAGAATTGCTCGTAAAAATATCTTAATCGTGAATTTTAGATGAAGCATATCTCATGAGAATCATGCCAACCAGCGTGAAATTTCTTGATGCCAAAAACAAAAAATCTACAAGGAAAGGAAAAGAATATGCGATTTTCCAAAACGCTTTTACTTGCGATGGGACTCACAACAATTTCATTTGCAGCCGAGGCCAAACAAACCATTTGTGTTTTTGACTTCGTTGGTAAAAATGGTGATGTCTATGCACTCATGAAAGATTATCAGCTTGCAGCGAAAAACTGGGGAGCTGATATCGAACTCAAAGTAAATCAAAACGAAGCAGTGATTGCTGAAGATTTTAAAGCTGGTAAATGTGACGGCATTAGCGTATCAGGTATGCGCGGACGTCAATTCAACTCATTTACAGGTTCATTAGATGCAATTGGTGCGATTCCAGATCTCAAACTTGCTGTTAAAGTCATGCAAGGTTTAGCGAGTCAAACCTTTAGTAAATATATGGTCAATGGACGCTATGAGGTCGTAGGTGTTATTCCGGTAGGGGATGCTTACCTTTTAGTAAACGACCGTAGTATTAATACAGTAGCGAAAGCTGCGGGTAAAAAAATTGCTGTTCTTGACTATGATGAAGCACAAAAAATTATGGTTCAGCAGGTCGGTGCGCAGGCTGTGAGTGCAGATGTGACGAACTTCGGCGCTAAATTTAATAATCATCAGGTCGATATTATTGGTGCGCCAGCAGCAGCGTTTAAACCTTTAGAACTACAAAAAGGCTTAGGTACGAAAGGAGCAATCGTTAACTATCCAATCTTACAGGTGACTGGAAATATTATTATCCGTCCTGATAAATTCCCAGCTGGATTTGGCCAAAAATCTAGAGAGTGGGTGGCAGGCCAGTTACCACGTGCCTTTACTATCTTAGGTAAAATGAAAGCAGATATACCGCAAAAATACTGGATGGATGTACCGGCTGCGGATAAACCAGGCTATCAAAAGCTTATGCGTGAATCACGAATTAACCTTACAAAGCGCGGCGTTTATGATAAACGGATGATGAAACTATTATGGCAATTCCGTTGTAAACAAGATGCGAAAAACTTCGAATGTGGCTTACAAGATGAGAATTACAAATAATCTTGATAAAAATACTCAAGATTCGCTTTAAACTTCGAAGACAGACCCTATATTGATTATGCTATACTCAATATAGGGTCTTTTTTATTTTGAAAGGCACAGCAAAATCCGAGGAACAATCATCATGAATGCCCAAGCTCTAGTTTTGACAGATAATGCTGCCAATAAGGTACGCCAACTCCGTGATAGTGAAGGGAATGACGATCTCATGTTACGTGTATATGTAACAGGTGGTGGATGTTCAGGGTTTTCATATGGCTTCAATTTCGCCGAAAGCGTAAATGAAGATGATGCTGAATTTGTAAATGGCGATGTAAAGATGCTTGTTGACTCACTCAGCTATCAGTATTTAGTTGGCTCAGTGGTTGATTATGTTGAAGGCCTTGAAGGTTCACGCTTTATTGTGCAGAACCCAAATGCGACAACAACTTGTGGTTGTGGTTCTTCATTCTCGATTTAAAAAGAATTTTAAATAAAAAAGCCTCTCTATTTTGAGAGGTTTTTTTATTGGTCAAATCATGATTTTTCACTGACAGATTCTAAAAAGTATTGAACCAGTTCAGGTGCATTCTGATAAGGAATCCAATGAGAAGCGTTCATGAAAATGGCTTTATAACTATTTTTAAAATAACGTGAGTTTAACTCTGCACTTTTTTCAGTAACGGCAATATCATCTTTACCCCAAATAAACAGAGTTGGCACATCTATTAATTTAAATGGATTCTGAGGTTTCTCCCAGAAAAATCCACGATACCAATTCAACGCCGTAGTTAGCCTATTTTCTTTTATAAACTCAGTCTCGAATATTTCAATTTGCTGCTCGGTCATCCCAGATGACTTAAGAAAGTTACGGCCTAATTTAGGTATCTTTTTAAATAAAAGTTCAGGCAGAATAGGAAGCTGAAAAATTGCAAAATAATAAGATTTAAAAAGTTGTCTGCTGCTTAAACAAGCTTTTAAAAATGCAGCTTGATGGGGGACAGAAACTAAAGTGAGGTGTTGAATATACTGTGGATATTTGATGGATACACTAGACGCAATTACAGAACCCCAATCATGCCCAATTAAATAAACTGGCTGACCAAGCTGCTCAATAAAACTCGCTACATCTTCTACTAGCTCACTTAAAGCATATTCAAAGCGGCTTTGGGGGCTAGCATTTAAACTATACCCACGTTGATGAATCGCAAGCGTTCTAAACCCATGCTTATGCAATAGTTCAGAGGTTTGCTCCCAACTATGGGCAGTTTCTGGAAAACCATGCAATAAAACAACGAGTGGACCATCTAAAGGGCCTGAATCAATCACATCGAATGTCCAAGCCCCACGAGTATATTGATGAATACGGTTGGTCAAATCCATAACAACATGCCTTAGTTATTTTTGTTGGCATTTATCATGAGTTTTTATGCACATTTAAATAACAGCATTTCGGGTCAGTAAATGTGCTATGAGGTCTAATCTGTCCAATTAAATTGCATCGGTAGCTTTATATCGCCGTGATCGTACCTAAAATTCTAAAATTCGAAGCACCTGTTACCGCTGGTAAATTACCACTTAAACTATTCACAAAACGCATTGCTAACCAAGCAAAGGCTGTAGCCTCGACCCAGGTAGGGGAGAGTCCTAAAACATCTGTGGTTTGAACTGACCAATTGTGCTTACGTAAACGCCAGCGTAATTGTTCTAACAAATAAGAGTTATAAGCACCACCACCACATACATATACTTCACCTGTTTCCATATCAGAACGATAAATCGCTTTTTGAATAGCACGTACCGTAAGCTTTAATAAGGTGGCTTGGATATTTTCAGGTGTATCTTCTAACTCATCGTAAGTTAAATCATTACGCCAATCGATTAACTGATCATCTAACCAGTCAATATTGAAATCTTCACGTCCCGTACTTTTAGGTGGCTCTTTAGAAAAATATTCATGAGCATGAAGACGGTCGAGTAACGAACGAATAGGATGTCCATAAGCGGCCCAATCACCATTTTCATCATATGGATGACCTGTATGGCGATGACACCATGCATCCATCAAAATATTCGCAGGTCCAGTATCAAAACCAAATACGCCGTCAGGATTATTGGCCGGCAACATGCTCACATTGGCAATGCCTCCCAAATTCAAAATCACACGATGAATACTTGGATGTTGAAATAATGCCTGATGAAAAGCCGGAACTAATGGAGCACCTTGACCACCTGCAGCCATATCTCTACGACGGAAATCTGAAACAACCGGAATTTGAGTGATTTCAGTAATAATATTGGGATCGCCAATTTGTAACGTAAAGCCATGCTCTGGACGATGACGAATAGTTTGCCCATGCGAACCAATCGCTTTAATTTGGCTACGGTCTAGTTGGTGCTTCTCAATTAAGCTATTAATCCCGTGACCAATCATTTTGGCTAGAGCAACATCAGCTTTACCCATGCGGTCAATTTCATTGTCATCGGGTAAAGTTAATGCCATAAGCTCATCACGTAACTCGGGTTCGAATGGAACTGTAAGAGTGGCATGAAGCTGTAGTGGCTCAAATGAAGCCGCAACAATATCTACACCATCCATACTAGTGCCAGTCATTACGCCGATATAGATTGCGCTCATATGCAACTTCCCCTGCAAGACGCTGAAAAAATGTTAGTATATCGCACAAATTGAATAACTGATGTGTTTAGGTTTTGTGATGTCAAATTTCTTGCCCGCCGAAGAACAGCTTGCCCTCATCCAACGAGGCACGCACGAAATTATTTCAGAAGAAGATTTACTGAAAAAGCTTAAAGAGAACCGTCCTCTTAAAATTAAAGCTGGTTTTGACCCTACGGCACCAGATTTACACTTAGGACATACGGTTCTTATTAACAAACTAAAAACGTTTCAAGACTTGGGCCATGAAGTTACCTTCTTAATTGGTGACTATACAGCGATGATCGGTGACCCAACTGGTAAAAGCGCAACTCGTCCGCCGTTGTCACGTGAACAAGTCGAAGCTAACGCTAAAACTTATCAAGAACAAGTTTTTAAAATCTTAGACCCAAATAAAACAAAAGTACGTTTTAACTCAGAATGGTTTAATCAAAAGTCTGCTGCTGACCTTATTCAGTTAGCAAGTCAACAAACCGTATCACGTATGTTAGAGCGTGATGACTTTACTAAGCGTTATAGCAACCATCAGCCGATTGCAATTCATGAGTTTTTATATCCTCTAGTTCAAGGCTATGACTCAATTGCACTTGAAGCTGACGTTGAGTTAGGCGGTACAGACCAGACCTTTAACTTACTCATGGGCCGTACGTTACAAAGCCGTTATGGTCAAGAATCACAAGTGTGTATCACTGTGCCGATTCTAGAAGGTTTAGATGGCGTAAATAAAATGTCTAAATCTTTAGGTAACTATATTGGTGTTTTTGATGCGCCAGGTGCAATGTACCAAAAAGTATTATCAATGCCTGACTCTTTAATCGAACGCTACTTCGACCTATTAAGCTTCAAATCTCTTGATGAGATCAAAGCTTTATTAGACGAAATCGCTGCTGGACGTAATCCACAAGAAGTAAAACGTATTCTTGCGCTTGAGTTGGTTGAACGCTTCCATGATGCCGAAGCTGCTGCCAATGCTCATAAGAGTGCGGGTAACCGTATTACAGAAGGTGAGGTGCCAGAAGATACACCTGAAGTGACTATTTCACGTGGTGAGTTTGGAGGAGAGATCTTTATTGCTACGATTTTACGTGTAGCAGGATTAAATCCAAATGCAGCAGCTGCAAAAGATGCAGTAGCACGTGGTGCAGTAAAGGTTGACTGGAATGTAGTAGATGCAGGTTTCTCTGTAAAAGAAAATGGGACTTTCATTATTCAGTCAGGTAAGAAAGCAATTGCACGTGTAACTTTCACTGACTAAGAACGTTATATGGTGATAAAAGCAGGAGTAATCCTGCTTTTTTTATTTTAGGACTACAAAATCAATTAAGCGTTCCACGTGGAACAATTTGTAATTAACTTAATAAGTAGAAAAATAGAAAAAGAAAAGAATAAAAAGTATTAAACAATAAATAGAGTATTTGCTCTAGTCTGTCTTTGGAATCTTTGGAATCTTTGGAATCTTTGGAATCTTTGGAATCTTTGGAATCTTTGGAATCTTTGGAATCTTTGGAATCTTTGGAATCTTTGGAATCTTTGGAATCTTTGGAATCTTTGGAATCTTTGGAAT
>NZ_JBITPU010000021.1:0-43972 GCF_044684115.1 Acinetobacter sp. ABJ_C1_1
TCCCGAACTCAGAAGTGAAACCTCTTAGCGCTGATGGTAGTGTGGGGTTACCCATGTGAGAGTAAGTCATCGCCAGCTCATTATTCTAAACACCCCGGTCTCGAAAGAGATTGGGGTGTTGCTTTATTGCGTGGAATAAAATAAAACTCACTTCCAAAAAATCAGATTTGCACAGTTGCTCTGCTTCAGAGATATAATGAAGAAGCTTTTTATTTTGGCGTGATCTCGTGAAATTTAATTCTTTCTCTCAACTACCTGAAGATAATGAAGAACTTTCTCTTCCAGAGTTGATCTATTGGGCATTTTTAGGTGATCTAGAACAAGTAAAACAATTATTAATAGATGGAGAAGACCCTAATCAGATAGATGAGGAAGGGTATAGTGCTTTACAAGCAGCAGCTGAGAATGATCATTTAGTGATAGTGAAGCTCCTGGTTGAAAAAGGGGCGCATGTCGCTTATAAAAGCGAATACACAGCACTACAGTTAGCAGAAATGGCTGGTAATATAGATGTAGTGAATTATTTAAAAAATTTATAAAATTAAAAAGCCCCTTTTGTTTGAAAAAGAGGCTTTTTGTTCAATTTAAGACAAATGATATTTTTGCAGCTTCTCCACAATTGATTGAAGACCTTTTACTTCAAATTCATTGGCTTCAAACTTTTCATCTTTATTACGTTTAAAGATATCTCGTATTTCTATTACAGCATTGGGGTCAACAATACTTAAACTTGAAGTGACTTGGCGTATTTGGCTAATAGAGCGAGAGCCATTTGTTGAGCCATAGCCAATAAATGCAGCGGGTTTACCACTCCATTCTTTCCCTACATAGTCGAGTGCATTTTTTAAAGCTGGGCTGTAACCGTGGTTGTATTCTGGGCTAATAAAGATAAAAGCATCTGCTTGAGCAATTTTATTTGCCCATTCTTGTTGTTTAGGTTGATCATAAATTCCGGTAGCGGGTGGGTGAGAGCCTGAAAACAGAGGTAAATCCCATTCTTTTAAATCAACTACTTCGGTTTGGAAATCTTTTAGACCCCATGTTGGAATTGTTGATTCTACCCAATTGGCAATTTTAATTGCTGTACGTCCTTCACGAACACTTCCCACGACAATATAGACCAGCATATATTTTTCCTAAGGATTTTTATCTTTATAACTTAATTCATTACATAGGACGTGAGAATATAGAATTTGTAAGGATTATTATGTCATGCATAAAACTTAAATAATAAAAAAGCCCTCAATCGAGGGCTTTTTTTACATTAACTTAATGCCTTGCTGGCCAGCTGGAGTTACTTTGAATATCTCTACTTCAAAAGTAATATTTTTGCCAGCTAAAGGGTGGTTGAAATCAATTTCAGTAATATCATCATTCACTGACTTCACGACACCAAATAAAGTTGCTTTTGCTTTATCTTCAAACTCGATCATGTGACCAGGAATAGGTCGTTGTTCGAATTTAACCGTATCAAAAGTTTGTATATTTTCAGGGTTCCAAGGACCAAAAGCATCTTCTGGTGGAAGATGTACAGTACGTCGATCACCTGCACGTAAGCCGAATAAGGCTTTCTCAAAACCTGGTAACAAGTTACCGTCGCCAATAGTCAAGCTAACAGGTTCTTCACGGCTACGTGTATTGTCAATTTCTACGCCATTTTCAAGAGCAACAGAAAAGTGTAGGTCAACTTTAGAACCGTCAGTAATACGAATTTCTTCATTAGGTTGAATAATTTCGGTCATATTATGCATCCGAATTTTTAGGTCTTTGCTTCTCAAGGAAGAATGTATCGATGAGTAGCAAAATGGTACCTAGAGTAATGGCACTGTCCGCAATATTAAAAGCTGGAAAGTGATGATTTTGGTAATAAACATGAATGAAATCGACCACATAACCTAAAGTAATACGGTCAATTAGATTACCGAGTGCTCCACCTAAAATTAAAGCGATAGCTACAGGTAGCACCACCATTTTTTTAGGCATACGCAGCAACCAAAATACAAAAAGTATTGAAACTAAGCCTGCCAAAGATGTGAAGAAATAGCGTTGCCATCCCCCCGCATCAGATAAAAAGCTAAAGGCTGCACCATAGTTATGTAATAGTGTCCAGTTTAAAAATGGAAGCACAGGTACAGGATCTGCATAGTTCAGATGTGTACTTGCAATCCATTTTGTCCATTGATCCAAAACAATGGCAAGGACAGAAAGTCCAAGCCAAATGAGGTTGTGCGGATAAAACTGGAATAAGCCTTTTTTAGCTTGTGAATTAGGCATATTTTCTCACTTCGCCACGACCAGTGACGTTCACAATACAACGACCACATAAACCAGGATGATCGGCGTGTGTATTTACATCAGGAAGGACATGCCAGCAACGTGCACATTTTTCACCTTCAGCTGCAGATACTTGTACACGTAAGCCTTCCATTTCAGTTGCTTCACCTTGTTCAGCAAATGGATGTACTACTACTTGCGAAGTAATAAGAACAAAACGGAGTTCATCAGCCAGTTGGTTTAAAACTGTTTGTAATGATTCATTTGCCCAAAGTTCAACCTTGGCTGAAAGATTACTACCGACAAGTTTAGCGTTACGAGCTGCTTCAATCTGTTTATTTACTGCAGATTTTACGCTAATCAATGTTTGCCAGTCTGCTTCAGAAAGCAAGTTTGCTTTTGATGAAACAGGTAGGTCATACCATTCAGCTGTAAATACATACTTCTCAGTTTGTTCTGGAATAAGTGGCCAAGCTTCTTGAGCTGTGAAGCTTAGAATAGGACTCATCCAGCGAACAAATGCTTGTACGATATGGTAAAGCGCTGTTTGTGCAGAACGACGTGCTTGTGAGTCAGCCTTAGTGGTGTATTGACGGTCTTTGATGATATCTAGGTAGAAACCACCTAAGTCATTAATACAGAAGCTTGTTAACGCACTACACACGACATGGAAGTTCATTTCTTCATATGCAGTGATAATAGTTTGTTGTACTTCATTTGCACGTTGCAAGATGTATTGATCAAGAGCGATAAGATCATCTACTGCTAAAGCATCTGTACTTGGTTTGAAACCATTTAAGTTTGCAAGCAAGAAGCGTAGCGTATTACGGATACGACGGTAGCTATCACTTACGCGGCTAAAGATTTCTTTTGATGCTGCAATTTCATAGCGATAGTCGCTAGACGCTACATATAAACGTAAACCGTCGGCACCAAGTTGTTTGATGATTTCTTCAAGCGGAATATAGTTGCCTAAAGATTTCGACAATTTACGGCCATTTTCATCCACTGTGAAACCATGTGTTAACAAGGCTTTGTATGGCGCGCGATTGTGAATTGCCATAGATGTTAATAAAGAAGATTGGAACCAGCCACGGTGTTGGTCTGAACCTTCTAAATATAAGTCAGCAGGGCTTTCTAATTCTTCACGTTGCTCAAGTACAGCGTAATGCGTTGTACCAGAGTCAAACCATACATCAAGTGTATCGCGAACAGCATTGTACTGTTCAGCATCTTCACCAATGAAGTCTTTGGCTTCACGGTTAAACCATGCATCGATACCTTCTTGTTCGATAAGTTTTGCAACTTCTTCGATAAGTTCAGGCGTACGAGGATGCAATTCATTCGTATCTTTATGAACGAAAAAAGGAATTGGTACACCCCAAGTACGTTGACGTGAGATACACCAGTCCGGACGGCCTTCGATCATTGATTCAATACGGTTTTTACCCCAGTTCGGTACAAACTCGATATCGTTTTCAATGGCGTTAAGCGCACCTTCACGTAAACCTTTTTGATCCATGCTGATAAACCATTGTGGTGTAGCACGGAAAATAATAGGAGTTTTATGGCGCCAGCAGTGTGGGTAGCTGTGTTTAATCGGTTGATGAGCCCATAAGCGGCCTACAGCACCTAAAGCTTCAATAATCTTTGGATTGGCTTTATAGATATGCTCGCCAGCAAAGATTGGTGCGGTTGGTAAGTAAACCCCGTTACCGCCCACTGGGTTTTCAACTTTGAGGTTGTATTGAATACCTACTTTATAGTCATCTGCACCGTGGCCAGGCGCAGTGTGTACAGCACCTGTACCGCTTGTTGCGATAACGTGTTCACCCAAAATAACCGGAACTTGGCGATCGGTAAGTAAAGGGTGTTGTAAAGTAAGGTTTTCAAGAGCTGAACCAGTAAAGTCAGCTAAAACAACTGGGTTTTCAAGCTTGTAACGCTCAATTGCAGAAGCAACTAAGTCTTTAGCAAGAATAAAGTTTTGCTTACCACGCTCAGTAGTCACTTGTACCAATTGATATTCAATTTCGGCATGCAATGCAACTGCTTGGTTCGCTGGTAATGTCCAAGGTGTAGTGGTCCAGATCACGATATCCGTTGGATCTTGAACGTCTACATTTACACGAGCGCTTAAATCTTTTAAATCTACAACGCCAAAACCAACGTCAATTGCGTCAGATTTTTTATCTTCGTATTCAACTTCAGCTTCAGCAAGTGCTGAACCACAATCCATACACCAGTTCACTGGCTTTAAGCCCGGCTGGATATGCCCATTTTTTTGAATTAAACCTAAAGCACGAACGATATCGGCTTCTTGCTTGTAGTTCATGGTGAGGTAAGGATTATCCCAATCACCTAAAACACCAAGACGTTTAAAGTCAGTACGCTGTAAATCAATTTGTTTTAGCGCATATTCACGGCAGAGTTTACGGAAAGTCGCTGCGTCAACTTTTTCGCCCACTTTACCTACTTTTTCTTCAACTTTTAGTTCGATTGGCAAGCCATGACAGTCCCAACCCGGAACATATGGCGCATCGAAACCTGCCAAAGTACGGCTTTTTACGATGACGTCTTTGAGTACTTTATTAACCGCATGGCCCAAGTGAATTGTACCGTTCGCATATGGAGGGCCATCATGCAAAATATATTTTTTCTTACCAATACGCGATGCACGAATCTGCTGATAAATGTTGTCGGTATACCACTCTTCTAACCATTTCACTTCACGTACTGCCAAATTTGCTTTCATTGCAAATTCAGTATCCGGCAGGTTTAGCGTGGCTTTGTAGTCCACTGCATTTTCAGTAGTTTGCTTATCGCTCATGCAAGTTGTCTTCCAGTTTAATCAGCTTGGGAGCCGACATGTTTTACAATCAAAATTCGAATTAAAAAGGAAATTGTGTCGTGTCGTTACGATATTGTCGTAATTGTTGCACGTCATTATCAATTCCTGCCTTAAGTGCCTCAAGCGAAGGGTAGTTCAATTCACCATGAAGATAGTGAAGAAAAGTCACCCGCATAAATAAGCCATACAGATTAGCAGAAACATCAGGGAAATGTACTTCTAATCTCCACTCTGGATGCTCTTGCTGAATGGCTGGGCGAGTACCGACATGACCTGCACCATAAAGGCTATTTTCATGATATCCGGCAATTCCTGGCTTTTCAGGATTATCCTGAAGCACTTTTTGAGTTAGCGAAGTTGTTTCGCAAATGACTTCAACGCCATAAATACCATTTAAACAAGGCTTATGGCGGTTGAGACGGACATTAATCGTTGGAAAATCTAAAGTTCGTCCAATTTGGTCGCCATATTGAACTCGTCCAGTAATACTGTACGGACGGCCTAATAATTTAGCTGCTAAAGCGAGATTACCCACTTGAAGCACTTGGCGAATACGAGTTGAACTGACGCGTTCACCTTCGAGTTCAATCGTATGTAAATTCGTGACTTGAAAGCCGTAATTTCTTAAAAATTCGCTGTTGCCTTGACGGTCTTTGCCGAAATGAAAGTCATCTCCTAAAACCAAAGCCTGCGCATTTAATTTGTCTTTTAATAAATCTGCGAATTGTGATGCGCTCATGCTACGGAAATGCTGGTCAAATTTGGCAACCGCAATGTAATCAACCCCAAGTTCAGCCAGGTATTCAACTTTTTCCCGTAATGAATTAATACGAGGTGGGGCATCGTAGCCTTTAAAGAACTCAAGCGGTTGTGGCTCAAAAATCATGACCAATGTTTTTAAGCCTTGTGCTGCAGCAATTTTTTTCAGTTGAGCAATCATCGCTTGGTGACCTAAATGGACACCATCAAAATTACCAATAGTTACCGCTGTTTGCGGCAACTGGAAATTGGGCGATAACGCATTAAGACGAAGCAGTTTCATGAACTTAAAATATGGCTATTTTTGCAAGGGCTATATATTGCCATAATCTCACAGATTCGTCTTGTTGTTGTGTTTTTACTCAGGTATTTTTCAATACGAATACTTTTTATATCTAAAAAAATGATGAATTAAATAAAAATAAATCAATTTTTCTTATTATTAATTTATCCTACTATAGCTTTATCCACTCTTTGACTAGAGACTCAAGATGAAAAGACCCTTTTACCAATTAAATCAAAGTAAAGATGTTATACGGCATTTTACCCCAAATTGGTTTACAGCAACTATGGGTACTGGTGTGGTCAGTATGATTTTAATTCAGCTTCCATTTGCCAAATCATTTTTATTTATGCTGGCTACACTGTTATGGCAATTCAATATTGTTCTATTTAGTGTTTTTTCAGGTCTTTATTTATTGCGGTGGTTTCTTTTCCCTCATGAAGCGAAGCAAATATTTAATCATCCAAATATGAGCTTGTTTTTAGGCGCTATTCCAATGGGGCTCGCAACCATATTAAATGGCTTTTTAAGCTTCGGTGTCGGCCTTTACGGTGAAGTGGCAATCCATATTGCTCAAGTTTTATGGTACGTCGATGTCTTTTTAGCGCTAGCAATTGCGTGGATTGTGCCGTTTTGTATGTTTAGCCGTCAGAACCATCATCTACATACCATGACTGCAATCTGGCTTTTACCTGTGGTCGCATGTGAAGTCGCAGCAAGTTCTGCGGGCATGTTAGTTGCACATTTACCAGCAGATTTGCATAGCTTTCATTTATTGTTAGCGGGATATGTACTCTGGGGGATTTCTGTATTACCTGCATTTGCCATTTTAACGATTTTAATGTTGCGTATGGCTTTGCATCAATTACCGGAAAAAGAAGTCGCAATTTCTAGTTGGTTGTCTTTAGGCCCAATTGGCACAGGTGCTTTAGGTCTATTGTTGCTTGGTGAACAGGCACAAAGAGTGGCGCCAAATGTAGGATTTGAACAGTTTGCCAATGTATTTCAAGCATTAGGCGTGGTGGGCAGTTTGGTACTGTTAGGCTTTGGGTTATGGTGGTTGGGTCTTGCAATTTTAACAACGCTTCGTCATGCAAAAACAGGTATTCCATTTAACTTGGGATGGTGGGGCTTAACCTTTCCACTAGGTGTGTTTATTCTGGCTTTATTTAATTTAGGGCATCAGGTTGAAGTTGTATTTTTACAGTATGTTGCGGTGGCACTCAGTGTTTTATTATTAGTGATGTGGAGCGTTGTAATGAAGAAAACCTTAGCCGGAGCCTATAGTGGGCATCTGTTCTTCTCTCCATGTTTAATTGCCTTACAACAAAAAATGCAGTAATGATGAAAAGGTGCAAAAAGCTTTTGCACCTGATTTATACTTATTTTCTAATTTATTAATCTTGAATTGAGCCTTTTTGAATGAACAAAGATATCGCTTTAATTATGGCACTTCCTAATGAATCTAAAGGCTTATTTGAGCAAGCAGGTATTGAAGTCCATTACAGTGGTATAGGTAAAATCAACGCTGCCTTTAAAGCATTTGAAGTTATTCAAAAAACAGGCTGTAAAACTTTAATTAACTTAGGTTCGGCAGGAAGTTCGTCTTTTAATCGACATGATTTGGTCGAAGTAAAAACTTTTGTACAACGTGATATGGATGTTTCACCATTAGGGTTTGAAGTCGGTGTAACGCCGTTAGATGATCACTTGCCAGCTGAAATTCATCTTCAACCACATTTTGCTGATTTGCCAAAAGGGATTTGCGGGACAGGGGATTCATTTGAAACTGGCCAGCCAAAAGTCGCGTGTGATGTGGTGGATATGGAAGGGTATGCCTTAGCCAAAGTTTGCCATAAGCTAGGTGTACGTTTAATTTCGGTGAAATATATTACTGATGGTGCAGATGATACTGCTCATTTAGATTGGGAAGAAAATTTATTATTGGGTGCGCAAAAGCTCTTGGCTCTTTATCAAAATCATTTCTAAAAAAAGATCGGCAAATTTGCCGATCTTTTTTATTTTAGCGAGGTAATACACCGTAGAGCATCATATGTACCGTATGCTCAATCGAGCGCTGGAACATACTACGGTTACGAAGTGTTTTACCAGTCACCATTTCCATTTGAGTGGCAAAATCGGCATAGTTTTGCGTAAGGCCCCAAATATTGAGTATTAACAGCTCAGGGTCGATATCTGGAGAAATTTTCCCTTCTTCTTGCCATGTTTGAATAACCTTGGCTTTGCGCTTGAATAGCTTTTTCAAAGGCCCTTTCAGTATAGGCAAAATGTGCGGAGCCCCTTGGATAATTTCCAAAGCAAATAATCGCGAAGCCTTTGGTTGGCTACGAGAAAGTTCGATTTTTTGTATTAAATAGTGAGACAAAGCTTCGGCTGGTTCTAACTCAGCTTCTAAAGTTTGTAAGGGAGCAAGCCATTTTTGTAAAACTGTGGTCAGCACTTCCACATATAAAGACTCTTTATTTTCATAGTAATAGAAAATATTCGACTTATGCATGTCAGCGAGTTGGGCAATTTCATCCAGACTTGCACCACTAAACCCATATAGTGAAAACACATCAAGGGCGGCAGCAAGAAGCTGATTGCGCTTTTGAGTACTCTTCTTTTGTTCCATTTGCTGCATAAATTAAAAAGATAGTGTTCCCATTGTAAGGTAAATCGTTTGATTTGTGCACAGGTGTCTCACTTTTTTAGTGAAAAAACGGATAGTTATTTGAGCAATAGATATACTATTGTGCAAAAAATAGAGAGATTCACTAGTTTATTGTTATTCTTAAAAATATTTTTTGATCTTCGCCCTAAAAAAGAGCAATAAATCATCAGTTTTATTGCTCGTTAATTGGGCACTTTTCAGTTGAATGGTTCTCATTACTCATCTTAACCTTAAGTTGCTAAGACTGCGTCGAGTACTTGTTGTTCAAGCTGGGCAAAAGTTATGCTCTTTTTCCGCGGACGTGGCAAATTCACTTGGAAACTTTGGGCAATTTGCCCCTTATCTAATAGGATAATACGGTCGGCCAATTGCACTGCTTCACTCACATCGTGTGTGACCAAAATGGCAGTAAACCCTTGCTCTTTCCATAGACGTTCAATCAAGCTTTGCATCTCAAGACGGGTGAGCGCGTCTAATGCACCTAACGGCTCATCTAACAGCAAAATACGTGGAGTATGCGATAACGCACGGGCCAAGGCTGTACGTTGGCGTTGACCACCTGAGAGCTGGGAAGGCCACTGTCCCGATTTTTCTTTTAGACCCACTTTTTCCAGTAATTCTTCTGCTAATGCATGTTGTGATTTTGGTAGTCCAAGTTGAACGTTTTGAAGAATATTTCGCCAAGGAAGTAGGCGGGGGTCTTGGAACATAACCCGAATGTCATCGTTAGTAATCCCTTCACGTAAATGTCGGGCAGATTTAAACTTGATCTCACCAAAACTGGCTTTTTCAAGTTGGGCAATTAAGCGTAATAAGGTACTTTTACCGCAACCACTACGGCCAACGATCGCTAAAAATTCACCCGGTTGAATATGCAGGTTAAGATCTTCAAGAACTTTCACCTCACCATAAAATTTATAAAGTTGTTCAATCAGAATCTCTGCACCTACTACAGGCTCTTGTGACTCTGGATGATTTTCTGGAATGAGCTCTACGTCATTCTGATTAATATTTAAATTCAGATTTGTCATATTTTAAGCTCCCTTATTTTTGATAACCAGCGTGCCAACGTAGTAAATAGCGTTCCAAAATTTGTGCTAAAACATCGGCTAACTTACCTAATAGGGCATAAAGAAGAATACCGACCAGAACTACATCTGTTTGCAAAAACTCTCGTGCATTCATGGTCATATAACCAATACCAGCTTGAGCTGAGATAGTTTCGGCCACAATGAGTAATACCCAAACCAAACCTAAAGCAAAACGTAAACCGACTAAAATAGAAGGCATCGCACCAGGTAGAATAATTTCTTTGTAAAGCTGCCAGCGGGAAAGGCCATAGCTTTTACCCATCTCAATCAATTGTGGATCGACTGAACGAATACCGTGATAGGTGTTGATATAAATAGGGAAGAAAACACCTACTGCAACTAAGAATAATTTTGCTGTTTCATCAATACCAAACCACAAAATCACAAGCGGAATAAGCGCAAGAGCCGGAATATTACGAATCATTTGCAAGGTCGTATCGAGCAGGGTAGAGGCGAAGCGCGAAGACCCATTGAGCAGACCTAATAGCAAACCTAAACCACCGCCTATTAGAAGCCCAAGCAGTGCACGACCAGCACTTACCTTAACGTGATGCCATAATTCGCCGCTAACGAGAAGATACCAGAAAGCGGAAACGACAGCAGTCGGGGCTGGCAAAATACGGTTTTCTAAAAGACCAGAACTTGAGGCAATTTGCCAGATAACCAATAGAACAATTGGGAAAATCCAAGGCAGCAAACGCTGCCCGATTTGTCTTGTTCCACGTGAAACAATAGTTGTATTTTTACTCATGCAGGCTCCTTGACGGAACTATTTTGCTTCTTCTCGTCTGGAACATAGTTGTTGGCAATAATCTCACCGAATGGACCAGTTAAGTTTGGCTGAGCAAGTTTAGCTCGGGTCTCAATTGGTAATAACGGGAATACTAACTCTGCAAAACGAATTGATTCTTCAAGGTGTGGATAGCCTGAGAAAATGAAGGTATCAATACCAAGATCCGCATACTCCTGAATACGAGCAGCAACTGTTTCTGGGTCACCTACCAATGCCGTACCTGCACCACCACGGACTAAACCAATACCTGCCCAAAGGTTTGGAGAGACTTCTAGCTTGTCTCGGTTACCGCCGTGTAGCGCGGCCATACGTTGTTGGCCTACGGAGTCCATTTGTGCAAATTTTTTCTGTGCTGCAGCAATAGTTGCATCGTCCAAATATTGGATAAGCTCGTTAGCAGCTGCCCATGCTTGTTCGTTGGTTTCGCGAACAATCACATGCAAGCGAATACCATAAGTTAATTTACGGCCTTTAGCCTCTGCTTTTGCACGAACATGCTCGATCTTTTCTTTCACGGCTGCTGGTGGTTCACCCCAAGTGAGGTAAGTGTCTACTTGCTCAGCTGCAAGGTCTACAGCAACGTCTGAAGAACCGCCAAACCAAAGTGGTGGGTAAGGCTTTTGGACAGGTGGGTAAAGTAGTTTTGCATCATCTACTTGTAAACGTTCACCGTGGAATGTAAAAGCTTCACCTGTATGTGAACGCGTCAAAATTTCACGCCAGATTTTTACGTATTCATTAGCAGTTTGGTAACGCGTTGAGTGATCTTCATATAAACCGTCACCGCGCAGTTCGGCTTCATCACCACCAGTCACTAAGTTAAGTAGCACACGACCATTCGATAGGCGGTCAAATGTTGCAGCCATACGTGCAGCTAAAGCTGGTGTGGTTACCCCCGGACGTAACGCAACTAAAAACTTAAGGTGCTGAGTTGCATCAATAAGGCTAGCCGCCGTGATCCAAGGATCTTCACATGAACGGCCCGTTGGAATAAGTACACCTTCGTAACCCAAATTATCTACTGCCACAGCAATTTGCTTCATATAGGCATGGTCAACCTGACGAGCGCCTTTACTTGTACCTAAATAGCGACTATCACCGTGGGTAGGAATAAACCAGAAAATTTTCATGTGCATTACCTATATGTCTATTGAAATTACTTGGCACCCCAAACAGCTTGTTTAATGCTGATTGGTTTTGGAATGATGCCTTGTTGAGTAAAGATATCTGCAAGCTGCTGTTGTTCAGCAATCACTTTGCTGTTCAGCGGAGCTGCTGCTGATGGACGTGGACGGCGTTTAATGAATAAATCGCTGGTCGCAGGTTTAAGTCCTGTACTTTGGCCAATCGCGCTTGCCGTTTCTGTTTGATGACTTTGAACCCATTTGTCAGCTTGATTGATTTGTTTGATGAGTTCAGGAACAGCTTTTGGATATTGCTTAACAAAATTTGGAGCGGCTAAATAAAAGGTATAGTTCGGGCTTAAACCTTTACCTGAAGCAAGTACACGAGCTTGGTCTTCTAGTTGTGCTGAAGCGTAGTAAGGGTCCCAAATTGCCCATGCATCAACGGCACCTTTTTGGAATGCAGCGCGAGCATCGGCAGGTGTGAGCCAAATTGGCGTAATGTCGCTCCATTTTAAGCCCGCTTTACGCACAGCCTGTACGAGCAGGTAATGTGAACTGGAACCTTTTTGCAACGCAATGCGTTTGCCTTTAAGGTCTTTAAGTTGGGTGAGCTGTGAGTTTTTAGGAACTAAAATTGCCGACGCCAATGGCTTAGCCGCTTCATAAGCAATGTAATATAAAGGCTTGCCCGCTGCTTGAGCATAGACTGGTGGTGTGTCTCCAGTGACTCCAATATCGAGTGAGCCGACAGCCAAGGCTTCTAAAATTTGCGGACCAGCTGGGAACTCATTCCAAGTGATTTTGGCATTTGGAAATTCTTGTTCAAATAATTTTTGCTGTTTGGCAATCGCGAAGTTAATCGAGCTTTTTTGAAAACCGATACGAAGTTCTTTTACAGTAGGGTCTATTGCCCAAGCAGGTGCAGCAATCGTTAAACCTAAGACAGCGACTGCACTAAAGCGCTTAACTAATTGGGTCCACTGACCCTTATTAAATAATGATTGATGTTGCATATAGATATCCTTGTTCCCTTAAGGCAAGGCACAGCATTTATATCGTTATTTAAGCTGTGCCAAAGCTGGGTTTATTTCAGTTTTAAAATGGCATCTTGAATGGTGAGCTTGTTTGGAATGAGCTTTTGCGCATAAAAGGCATCGGCTACATATTGTTGTTCTTGGGCTACCTTGTCAGATATTGGCTGAACACCAAAACCCATACGTGAAATAGAAGTTTTGAGTACATCAAACTCAAGTGCAGTAGGTTTTTCGAGTAGCTTGGCCGCTTCATCTTGATGCGTGCTAACCCATTCGGTTGTTTGGTTGAGTGTCTGCACAACAGTGTTTAGAACTTTCGGGTTACTTTCTGCAAATTTACGATCAGCTAAGTAAAACTGATGATTGCTTACCAAGTTTTCACCAGTCGCTAAAACACGAGCCTGAATTTGATGTTCAGCTGCTGCAAAGAACGGATCCCAAATCACCCATGCATCGACGGCACCTTTTTCAAAAGCAGCACGTGCGTCTGATGGTGGTAAATAAACAGGTTGAATATCACTTAAGTTCAAGTGATTTGCTTCTAGAACTTTCAATAAAAGGTAGTGAACATTTGAACCTTTATTCAGTGCGACACGTTTGCCTTTTAAATCTTGAATAGAGTGAATAGGAGAGTCTTTTTGTACCAATAACGCTTCTGCTTTTGGTGCAGCAGGTTGGTTTGCAACATAGACTAAATTTGGATTGGCTGCTTGAGCAAAAATAGGTGGTGCTTCACCTGCCTCACCCAAGGAAACGCTTCCGACATTTAGACCTTCAAGTAATTGAGGTCCCGCAGGAAACTCAACCCATTTCACTTGTACGCCTTGATCTTTGAGTGCTTTTTCCAAGTCACCACGTGCTTTTAAAATAGGAAGGATGCCATATTTCTGATATCCAATATTTAAAGTTGTGGTGGTGTGTTCCTCTTTTTTGGCACAACCACCTAGCATCATCACTCCCGCAAGGCTGGCAGCAATGACTGAATATTTTGCCCATGAAGTGGAATTAAAAAGTGCCATGTGGTTTCGTGCTCCCCGAAAGAGAAAAAGAAAAATAATTAGATGAGCAGATACCCTAAAGGGATTTTTATTTCATAAAAAATAAGTATTCAGTCTTTATTTATGCAAAAAAAAGCTAAAAACATTCGGCGATAAACTTATGCAAAAAAATGATTTATTAAACAGAATAATATTTAAAAAATAGTGTTTAAGTTTTTGTAAATAAAATGAAAAATATTAAAAGAATAAAATTTAAAGATTTAAAAAAAGTACAACCATATATTAATAGTATGTATGGTTGTACTTTTTGGACTAAGCTTATCTGAAATAAGAATATCTTAAAAAATGCAAAGCCTAGGGAAGCAGTTTTTTAAAGACTAAAGAATTTCTTTGGTAGTTATAAAGTGCCTGACGGGCATTTGGTAGTTCATCCACAGTAACTTGGTGAAAGCCATGTTCTAAAAACCAGTGTGCAGTTCGTGTTGTTAAAACAAATAATTGACGAATGCCTTGTTGTTTGGCCTTTTCCTCCAGGAATTGCAGAATTTGGCTACCACGGTTGGATTTGCGATAACTTGGGTGTACTGCTACACAAGCAATTTCTGCCGAACGAGTTTCATTAAATTCAGTAGGAATTGGATAAAGAGCAGCACAGGCCAAAATCATACCGTCTCGTTCAATAACCGCAAACTGACTAATTTCCTGCTCTAAACGTTCACGTGAGCGATACACCAAAATGCCTTCTTCTTCTAACGGGCGTAATAGGTTCATTAAGCCGCCGACATCTTGAATATGCGCCATACGAACTTCTTCATAATGCGCATCGGTAATCATGGTACCCACACCATCACGTGTGAACAGTTCTTCAATGAGTGCGCCATCATAGGCATATGAAATTAAATGAACACGGTGTACACCCGATAGAGAAGCTTTTTTTGCTTCTTGTAAATGTAGGGTTAGGGTGGGGCTACTGGCTTGGTATTGTTGAATATAGTAGTCAAGTTGATGCGGACTCAATTCACGCAATAACTGTCCTTCTTCATTGAGCAAACCTTGTTGCTCACCTAAAAAGATTAATTTGTCTGCTTTTAAATAGGTGGCAGTTTTCGTTGCTACTTCTTCAGCTCTTAAATTAAATACTTCACCTGTGGTTGAGTAACCCGTCGGGCCAAGTAAAATAATATTATCGTTATCAAGATGACGCTCAATCGCGTCGGTATCTATGGAACGAACTTCACCTGTAAGCTGAAAATCCATGCCATCACGAATACCATAAGGTTTAGCGGTTACGAAATTACCTGATACAACATCTATTCGAGCGCCGTACATTGGAGAGTTAGCCAATCCCATAGATAACAGTGCTTCGATTTCTAAACGAATAGACCCGACAGCACTCATGACACAGCTTAATGATTCACGCGTGGTAATACGGCTGTTGTCATAAAAAGGAGTTTCGATACCTTTATCTTTAAGGTTTTGATTAATTTGTGGACGTGCGCCGTGGACTAAAATTAAGCGAATACCGAGTGAATGCAACAAAGCAATATCATGAATGATATGCTCGAAATTAGGGTCGCGGACTGCTTCACCGCCAAACATTAGAACAAAAGTTTTATCGCGATGGGCATTAATATAAGGTGCTGAATGTCGGAACCAATGTACATAATGTTGGGTGTTATTATGTGATTTCTCTAAAGACTTAGTTGGCATACCGATCTCGAATCAACAGCAAAAAGATATAAAGATGATTCTAAACAAAAAAGCTTAAAGTCGCATGTATTAGATAGAAAAACACCCAAATTACATTTGGGTGTTTGATGTTTTATTAAATTAACGAATCACTTTAATGATTTTATGGCTTTGTTCATTTACCAGTACATAGTTTCCATTCACTTTATACCATTTTTGAAAACGCCCAGGTTTGGTCAATTTCTGGTGTGAGCGATAGTCAATTACATAACGTGGATGCTGATATTGATGCGGCACAACTTGGCCTTCTCGCCAGATATTCGCATGGTCATCTTTGTGAATGACTTTCACTGGTCTGACGTCATGGTTTCGGTAGTTACCATGATGGTCATGATCATTTGGTGCAGCCATCGCTGTTGTTGCGATTAAACCACTCATTGAAAGAACAATTGCTGTAGTTAGTTTTTTCATCATGAACCTCGAATGATCAATTAAATTTCGATAATTGAAGGTTAGTGAAAAATTACAGATAAATCGTGAAGGCTAAGAATAATAAATGTGAAAAATATCTATCAAATAAGAAGAAATTTAGAATATATAAGTTTTTAATATCTTATTGATATAAAAAATAAAAAAAAGGATAAAGCCCATTGGCTTTATCCTTTTTTATTAACTGAATAGTGAGGAGCTATCAGTTTTATAAACCACGAATGCTAACAATACTGTTAGAGTCTGTGTCGACTAAGATATAGTCATTATTAATTTTATACCATTGCTGGTTACGGTCTGGTTTAGGCAAGTTACTGTCTCTATAGTCGACCTTATAGCCATTACCGCGATAATGCTGTGGCATGACATAACCTGGCTGCCAGCGATGTTGTTTTAGACGCTCAAAACCGCGTTCTTCACGCATACGGCGCTCATCGCGAAAACGATCTTCATCATCGTCACGGTCATATTTGTGCCCACGATCATTCCATTCACCACGAGGCCCACCTTTAGGCCCTTTCTGGCCATGTCCTCGGTCAAATGGAGGATCAGCAAAGCTTGCCATACTGGTGGTCAGTACAGTGATGCTAAGGGCTAAGATGGTGAACAACTTTTTCATGATGCATCCTCGTTTACATCTGATGTCTCTCATGTTGAATACTGTACGCGCAAAATGCAGAGAAACTGTGAAGATCATTTAATGCTTCAATTAAAATTACGGATAAATCCAGTGTTTTATCAATAATAAAAAAGGCTTGTATATATCTTTGCAGGTATAGCCAAGCCAGATGTGATGATCGGCCGTAATGTATTTTAGCTTTTCATCTATAGTTATTTAATCCTGTGCATCAATACTTTGACCATTGAGCGACAGGCTATCTTCACCCATCAAATAAAGATAAGCCGGCATGATTGACTCTGGCGTTGGTAAAGTTTTCGGATCTTCTGCAGGATAAGCTTTTGCACGCATTGCTGTACGTGTTGCACCTGGGTTAATGCAGTTAAAGCGAATATTTGGATAAGTATGCTCAGCTGCAAAAATCTTGCTCACAGCTTCAATCGCGACTTTAGACACTGAATACGCGCCCCAGAGTGCACGCGCTTCGCGACCTACGCCAGAGCTGGTAAATACAACAGAAGCGTTATCTGATTTTTGCAAAAGCGGAAGTAGTGCTTGAGTCAGGGCAAAAGGCGCACGTAAATTTACTGACATCACATCATCCCATACCTCTGCTGGATAATGGGCGAGTTCTACTCGGTCACCTAAAATACCGGCATTGTGCAAAATACCATCTAGACGTCCAAATTGCTTTTCAAGTGTACTCACTAAAAAGTCATAATCACGATCAGAAGCACTTGAAAGCTGGAGTGGTAAAATAGCAGGTTGAGGAGCGCCTAAACCTTCAATTTCATCATAAATTACTTCAAGTTTATTTAAGGTTCTACCATGCAAAACCACAGTTGCACCATGTAAAGCGTAACTGAGGGCCGCAGCTCGCCCAATTCCATCACCTGCACCGGTGATTAAAATAATTCGATCTTTGAGTAGATCTGGACGAGGTTGATATTCTGAATATTTCATTGGTAAACCTCCTTCTTTTTATATTGATATAAATAACCGTTAAAAAAGCCTGTAAAACTCTTGTGTTAACCTATCATACGCTGATTTTCCTGTAGAGCAGGAAGCTTTTGACGTAACATCTCGTGTAATTCTGTCACCGTATTTACAATCGAATCAGCTTGCCAAGCAACTAGATCATCACGATGTTCAATAGGTAAATAACCGTATGCTGCCAAGATGGTATACATATTTGCATTGCGACCAGCATCAATATCACGAGGATGGTCACCCACATAAATAATTTCATCTGCTGGAATATTTAACTGTTTTGCAGCCAAATACATTGGTTCCGGGTCAGGCTTAGTGTTAGAAACATCCTCTGGACACACCAACACCGCGCAGCGCTCAGTTAAGTTTAATTTCTCTAATAATGACTCACTTAAACCGCGTGGTTTATTGGTGACAATACCCCACGGAATTTGCTGAGCTTCTAACTCTTCTAAAAGCGGATACATGCCTTCAAACAGGTCTGTATCGACGACAATATTATTGCCATAAATATCTAAAAAGTTCTGGCGATGCGCCAAGAAAATTGGGTTGGTCACATCCAGTTCTGGATAGACCAATTTGACCATCGCACGTGCACCTTCAGAAACCTGAGTGCGGATGAGATCTGCTTCTACCACAGGACGTCTTTCATCACGGCACATTTGTTGAATAATACGGATAAAGTCGGCAGCCGTGTCGATGAGCGTGCCGTCTAAATCAAATAAAACAGCTTTCATCATGCACCTGTCTTTACTGTATGAACCATATAGTTAACATCAACATTTGGTGCTAACCAATAACGTTTCGTAATAGGGTTGTAGTGTAAGCCCGTCATTTCTTTTAACGTTAAGCCTGCATTACGAATGTCATGTGCCATTTCTGAAGGGCGAATGAACTTGTGATAATCATGCGTACCTTTTGGAAGCATGCGTAGCACGTATTCAGCACCAATAATCGCGAACAAATAAGATTTTGGATTACGGTTAATGGTCGAGAAGAACACATGACCGCCCGGTTTAACCAAAGCCTGACATGCTTTAACAATAGATGCTGGGTCTGGAACGTGTTCCATCATTTCCATGCAAGTGACCACATCGTATTGACCAGCTTGTTCTTGTGCCAACTCTTCAACTGGAATTTGGCGATATTCAATATTTTGAACATTGTCTTGTTGAGCATGTAAGCGACCAACAGCTAAAGGTGCTTCACCCATATCAATACCGAGTACGTCTGCACCACGGCGAGCCATGCTTTCAGCTAAAATACCGCCACCACAGCCGACATCAAGAACCTTTTTACCGGCAAGACCACCAACACGTTCATCAATCCAGTTTAAACGTAATGGATTGATTTGATGGAGTGGGCGAAATTCAGAATGTTGATCCCACCATTTGGCAGCAAGTGCTTCAAATTTTGCGATTTCTTGTAAATCAACATTCAATTGCGACATGGTGTCACCTCTAAACTTGGGTTATCTTTTTGATGTAGTTCGCCGTTAGTGTAGCGATTATTGGGAAAAAAGCGATAAACCCAATAAAAAACTTCACAGAAGCAAAACGAATTTAGCATATTTGTTTTATATTTAGGGCATAAGCTAATGCATAACAACTTAGAGGAAAAGCTGTAGCAATGAAAAAATTGGTTTTGGGTGGTTTGAGTGCAGCAATTATGGCCGTATCGGGTAGTGTAATGGCAGCAGATTTCGTTGCTGGTAAAGACTATACCGTGATTGCCAATCCAGGCAAAGTGGAAGTACCGGGGAAAATCGAAGTACGTGAGTTCTTTTGGTATGGCTGTCCGCACTGTTTTAAACTTGAGCCACATATGCAAGCGTGGTTAAAACAGGCGCCGAGTGATATACGTTTCGTACGTACACCAGCTGCTATGAACAAAGTATGGGAACAAGGGGCACGTACTTATTATACATCTGAGGCATTAGGTGTACGTAAGCACACTCACTTGCCATTATTCCATGCGATTCAGGTAAACGGTCAGCAGATTTTTGACCAAGCTTCTGCGGCTAAGTTCTTCACACGCTATGGTGTGCCTGAACAGAAATTTAATAGTACTTACAACTCATTTGCTGTGACTGCAAAAGTTGCCGAGTCAAATAAACTTGCTCAACAGTACCAATTAACAGGCGTTCCTGCTGTAGTGGTAAATGGTAAATATGTTGTACAGGGTGAAGATGGTAAAGTTACTCAAGTACTTAACTACTTAATTGAGAAAGAGCGTAAAGCAAAATAATTTTGATTGCGTTAGAAAAAGGGCTTCATTAGAAGCCCTTTTTTAATATTTAATTATTTTCACAATCACGAAATAATTCAATTAATTTTGATGATTTTCTTCTTCAATCTGGAAATTTAGCGCATCAAAATTGGTGGTTTGTGTGGGTAATGACAATGCCTGATTAATATATAAATTAATCAATTTTTGGCGAGAACCAATCGAACGCTGATAATAAGTCGAATTTAAAAGTAATGATGCGCCGTAAGTCAGTGACCAGATATAAGATAAATAGTCACGAATCGACATATCATAATTTAATGATTTTAAATAACTTTCGGTAATATCTTTAATCGCAAGAATACGTTGCTGACGGATTTCATACAGCTCTTCAAAAAGGTGCTTCAACTTAGATTCTGTCATGGTCAGATTTTCTTCAAGTTGATGCAATAAAATGGTTTTTCCTGGGGTGAGTAAATGATGAAGCATGTAACGCGGAGCATACTCTTTGAAATCAGTATTATATTTTTGAGAAATTTCTAAAATTTGTTTTTCATTTTGAATAATGAGTTCAAGCAGAAGTTCATTTTTACTTCTAAAGTGCTTATAAAGCGTACCTTTTGCAATATCTAGCTCGGCCACTAATTCATCTAGAGTAATTTCCTGATTGTTTTCTAGTAACAATTTTTCAGCAACGCTTAGAATTTTTTCTTTGCGCATCAAAAATTGTGTATGACGATCAAGATTCATAGGTATTCCCGCACCAGTTTGGCCTAACGAATAGTTTACTTCCTGTAAAAAGAAAAAGACTTTTCTCGAAATTTTCGCCTTTTCTTTCACTCTTTACGTATTAACACATAACCTGTTTTTTGTCATTTGCCAGTTTTACCGTTCCCAGTTGGCAATGCCTCTAAACAGTAAGCGAACTTGTGTAGATGCATTTTCAATAAAGGCAGTTTGCTGCTGTTTGAGTTGCTCACCTTGATATTGTTTGGCTAGGTTGAGCCACGTCATTGCCCATGTAAATGACATATTGGTCAAAATGGTAGATAAGACATTTAAGTCTTGAGGGTTTTGAATATGTTTAAAATTTTCGAGCTTAGTCAGATCTGTCGTTAAGTCTTCAATTAAAAATTCAATTTCTCTGGCAATGGCTGCACGAACGGTTTCCGAGCCACCCCAACGTTCAGCAATCATAAATTGCCATTGTTTCGGGCTATGGTTCACTGCCTGCACAAATAGCTCAATGCTGGTTTGGGTTTTAGCAGATTTATGTTGTAAATAACTTTGTCCAAGTTGATGCAAAACGCTTTTTAAATGCAGCGCGACTTGATCAACCAGTTCTTTACCGAGTTCATCCATGTCTTGAAAATGACGATAGAACGCTGTTGGTACCAAACCTACTTCACGTGCAACTTCACGCAAACTGATACTACTGAACGAACGCCCAGACGTACTCAGATGCAAGGCTGCATCGAGAAGTGCCTGACGACTTTGCTGTTTTCGTTCATCCCGTATCGACATTAAAAAAACCTATTTAAACCGTGAGCCAAAGTCTAACAAAAAAGAGCAAACTTTCATAAAAAAAATAGTGAACAAGTGTTGACTGAGTGAACACTTATAAATATAGTGTACATATGTTCACTATACGAACATGTGTTCACTCAAATAAATAGCCAGAAACAAAAGAGGAACGTATGAACGCAACACTTAACTATCAACCGCATTGGGTTCGAGAAGATTTCGTTGATTTTATTTTGCAAAAAATTAACGTGTCTTGGGCTTGGAAAAGGATACTTGCAGAAGTTACCGCTGTTCAGCCACTTCATACCGATATGGTGCTCCTCATGCTTAAACCGAATCGTAATTTTAATTTCGATCAGGTACGTGCTGGGCAAAGTATTTTACTGACTTTACTTATCGATGGCGTTTACCAACAACGTAGTTACTCAATTATTGAAGTAACTCCTCAAGGTGAAATTGCTTTAGGTATTAAAGTCCAAGGCTTGGTGTCTCGTGCAGCTCAACTATTACATGTCGGTGAGTGTGTTGAAATTTCACAGCCACAAGGTGATTTCACTTTGCATCAAGGCCAGCAACCTGCCATTTTAATTGCATCAGGAAGCGGTATTACTGCAATTTATTCACTTTTGCAGCAAGCTTTGAAACAGCAGCTTGAACAAATTCATGTGATTTATTTTAATCGTGCAGAAATTTTTCATGCTGAATTAAAAGCTTTGGCAGAGCAGTACCCACAGCTTCAATATCATTTTTTTAATACTACCGAGCAAAAGCAGCATTTAACTGAAAGCCTGCTACAAAAGCTGGTTCCTGACTTTGAGCAAACAGCAACTTATGTTTGTGGTCATCACGGCATGATGCAACAGGCAAATGAAATTTATGCACAAAAGGGTGCTCAGTCACAGCTTTATCAAGAGTATTTCCAACCACTTCAAGTGACGGGAACCCATGTCGCACAGCCTGTTATTTTCCGCCGTGCCCAACACGAATTTTTAGCTGAAACGAATTTATTGAGCAGTGCAGAGCAAGCAGGACTACGTCCGCAACATGGTTGTCGTATGGGTGTCTGCAATAAATGCAGCTGTACCAAAGTGAGTGGAGTTACTCAAAACCTGTTAACAGGTGAAGTTGAGGATCAACCGAACCGTCCAATTAAACTATGCGTGAGCCAGGCATTAAGCCCAGTCACGATTGATCTATAAAAAGAATTACAGAGGATTAACCCTATGAATATGGCATTAGAATTTTCTACTGTTTCTAAATCTGCTCATTTAACACCTGAACAGACTGAAGAGTTTGGTCGCCGTGTTGAGCAGATTCGTCAAGACGTAATGCAAAGTCTTGGTGAACAAGACGCAAAATATATCTACAAAGTACGTAATTTTGTTCGCTATACCGAAATCGCATCGCGTGGCATGTTGATGTTTGGTGGCTGGATTCCACCTGTCTGGTTATTGGGAACAGGTTTACTGGGTATTTCTAAAATTGTAGAAAATATGGAACTTGGTCATAACGTTATGCATGGTCAGTTTGACTGGTTAAATGAACCAAGTCTGAACGGTAATACTTATGATTGGGATACCATTGCATCGGGTGATGACTGGCGTGAAACACATAACTACGTGCACCACACTTATACCAATATTGTAGGTAAAGATCATGATGTTGGTTATGGCCTTTTGCGAGTAAGTGACCAACAGAAGTGGGAACCTCGCCACCTGTTTAATATTCCGCTCGGCCTACAGTTAATGTTTTTCTTTGAATGGTATGTAGGTGTACAAAACTTACATCTTGAAGATGCATTAGTTTATAAAACCAAGAGCTGGAAACAGGTTTGGAAAGATTCGGCTAAAGTGCGTAAAAAAGCAACGCGCCAAGTTTTAAAAGATTATGTGTTTTTCCCTGTGATCTCTGGTCCTATGTTTTTACCAGTTTTTGCAGGAAATGTAGTTGCCAATATTATTCGTAACTTGTGGTCATCTGCGGTGATTTTTAATGGCCACTTTACTGAAGATGCAGAAACGTTTGAACCAGACAATACAGATACTGAAACTAAGGCAGAGTGGTATTTACGTCAGATTCGTGGTTCAAGTAATTTTAGTGGGACAGAATGGCTTCATTTTCTGAGTGGTAACTTAAGCCATCAAATTGAACACCATTTATTCCCAGATATGCCTGCCAACCGCTATAAAGAAGTAGCCCCGAAAATTAAGGCACTTTGCGCTGAATATGGTATTAACTACAACGAGGCGAACTTTATGCGCCAGTTCTGGAGTGTATGGGTACGTTTGGCCAAATGTTCACTGCCAAACCATACCACAGGAAAAGTAATGCAGACATTGGAAAAGTTAAAAGCAAAATTCAAATTTGCGTAATCTCAGTTAATCCAAAATAGCTCCTTTTTAGGGGCTATTTTTATTTTTGAGTTATGAAACTTGCAGACTTACATTTCAAAGTAGGGAATAAACTCAACCTGTCAAAATCCTTTGCTATACTATGCCCAAGTTTGTATTTAAGAGAAGTTAGGAAGGATTATGCGTATTGACCAACGTGCATTAGACCAATTACGTGAAGTGAAAATTACACGAAACTACACCCGTTATGCTGAAGGTTCTGTGCTGGTCGAATTTGGTCACACCAAAGTCCTTTGTACTGCAAGCATTGATAACTCAGTGCCACGCTTTTTAAAAGGCCAAGGCCAAGGCTGGGTAACAGCAGAATATGGCATGTTACCGCGTTCAACGCATTCACGTTGTGACCGTGAAGCTGCTCGTGGCAAACAAACAGGTCGTACTCAAGAGATCCAGCGCCTGATCGGTCGTAGTTTACGTGCTATGGTTGATTTGAAAAAGCTGGGTGAAAATACCATTACGATCGACTGCGATGTCATTCAGGCTGATGGTGGTACACGTACTGCTTCAATCACTGGTGCTGCTGTAGCTTTAGTTGATGCAATGAACGTTTTACTTGCCCAGAAGAAAATTAAGCATGATCCGCTTAAGGGATTAGTGGCTGCAATTTCTGTAGGTATGTATCAAGACGAAGTACTTCTTGATCTTTGCTATGAAGAAGATTCGAACTGTCAAACTGACTTAAACGTCGTGATGACACAAGCGGGTGAGTTTATTGAAATTCAAGGTACAGCCGAAGATAAGCCATTTACTCGTGCACAAAGTAATGCCATGCTAGAAATGGCAGAAAAAGGAATTGCCGAGCTTATTAAAAAGCAACAAGAAGCTTTAGGCTGGTAATTTCAAGTTATCTAAAAAACGCATCTTCGGATGCGTTTTTTTATGCCTTCATCAAATCGACATAAAAACATCACTTGCCTGTCACTTTTACGCTTTATTAGTAGTTCGCATTTAAACCGTTTGGAAAAAACTAATGCGAAAACTTTCACTTTTATTTATTACATCTTTAGCGCTTATGCTCAGTGCTTGTAACGATGACAACAACTCAGATAATTCATCGTCAACAACACCGCCAACCAGCAATTGCAAAATGCACTGTGCACCATAATAAAAATTAAGGATGAAAAAATGAATCGTCGCGAATTTCTTTTAAATTCTACAAAAACTATGTTTGGGACCGCTGCTCTGGCGAGTTTCCCGCTGAGTATTCAAAAAGCGCTGGCAATTGATGCCAAAGTTGAAAGTGGAACTATTCAAGATGTTAAGCACATCGTGATTTTGACTCAGGAAAACCGTTCTTTTGATAATTATTTTGGAACGTTAAAAGGTGTACGTGGTTTCGGTGACCGTTTTACCATTCCAATGACGGAAAGCCGAAAGGTCTGGGAGCAATACGACGCCAAGAAAAATAAAGTATTGCCGTACCATCTCGACAGTCGTTTAGGAAATGCTCAGCGCGTTTCAGGCACTCCTCACTCTTGGTCTGATGGACAAGCTGCTTGGGATAATGGTCGCATGAGTGATTGGGTCGCTTATAAAAAGCCGCAGTCGATGGGGTATTACAAAAAACAGGAAGTCGAATATCAATTTGCCTTAGCCAATGCCTTTACCATTTGTGATGCCTACCACTGCGCTATGCATGCAGGGACTAATCCTAACCGTAAGTTTATTTGGACTGGAACGAATGGCCCGACAGGTGCAGGTGTTGCAAGTGTGGTAAACGAATTTGATGGAATTGGTTCATCAACAGAAGGTTATGAGTGGACGACGTATCCTGAGCGATTACAGCAGGCTGGCGTGACATGGAAAGTTTATCAAAACATGCCAGATAACTTTACCGATAACCCTTTAGCTGGTTTCAAGCAATATCGCCGTGCAAACGAGCAATCTGGTCAACCTGTCAGTAACGACACGCCAACATGCCCAGCATATGATGAAAAAATCGATGCAACACAGCCACTTTATAAAGGTATTGCCAATACCATGCCGGACGGTGGTTTTTTAGGAACTTTTAAAGCTGATATCGCACAAGGTAAATTACCGCAGGTGAGTTGGTTGGTCGCTCCTGCAACTTACAGTGAACATCCGGGGCCTTCTAGTCCTGTACAGGGCGCTTGGTATATTCAGGAAGTATTAAATGCGTTAACTGAAAATGCTGAGTTGTGGAGTCAAACCGTTTTATTGGTGAACTTCGATGAAAATGACGGTTTCTTTGACCATGTCCCTTCACCAAGTGCACCTTCGAAAGATATAAACGGTGTTGTATATGGAAAAACCACATTAACAGACCAACAAGTGTCTTATGAGTACTTTAACCATCCAGCAGTAGCGACTTCAAAATCTCAACCTAAGCCAGATGGTCGAGTGTATGGTCCGGGTGTACGTGTTCCGATGTATGTGATTTCACCGTGGAGCCGTGGAGGGTGGGTAAATTCTCAAGTCTTTGACCATACTTCTATTTTACAGTTCTTAGAAAAACGCTTTGGTGTGCAAGAACCTAACATTAGCCCATACCGCCGTGCTGTATGTGGTGATTTAACGACAGCATTTAATTTTAAAACACCGAATCTTTTGCCTGTTGCTGAACTAGACGGAAAGAAAACTAAAGCCGAAGCCGATGCGATTCGTGTTGCTCAGGCTTTATTGCCCCAAGTTCCTGTTCCGAGCCAGCAGCAATTTCCGCAGCAGGAAATGGGGATTCGACCATCACGTGCTTTGCCATATATTTTGCACACCAGTGCCAAAGTTGATGCCACTCAAAAAACAGTTAAATTGATGTTCTCTAATACGGGTAAACAGGCAGCCGTTTTCCATGTCTATAACCGATTAGATCTTACGGCAATTCCACGCCGTTATATGGTTGAGGCGGGCAAACAGCTTGATGACGTGTGGAATACTATCAATGGACAGTATGATTTATGGGTACTTGGACCAAATGGTTTCCACCGTGCGTTTAAAGGTAATTTGAGCCAAGTTAACCAAACTCAAGCGTTACCGGAAATTAGAGTATGTGTGGAAGAGTGTGATGCGAATTTATATTTAAAAGTACGTCACGACGGCAATAAGTCAGTCAAACTCACAGTTAAAGCAAATGCTTATCTTCCAAATAAGACATGGGCTATAGAAACGAATAGTTCTGAAAAAGAACTGGTTTGGGATATGTCTGAATTTGGTGGTTGGTATGACTTTACGGTGACATTAGCGGATGATGCGACATTTAGTCGCCGTTTTGCAGGACGTATAGAAACTCCAGAAGATTCAATTTCTGATCCATATATGGGGTATTTAGAGTCTTAGGTTGGTAGGTTATTTTCCTTAATGAAGGTATTGAAATTTATTCCTCATTAACTGGTGCTAAAAGTCATCTGCAACCTGTCTATAATCTATAAGGATCTTATTTTTGCAACAAAATAGGATAGAGGATGAAAGTGGGCAGGTTTTGCAGATGACAATGCCTTTGGCCTTGCATGGCTTTAGTCGCCATTCAGGGCAAAACCAAAGTAACAGAATGAGCTGTTGGCAAAAAAATTCTAAGCGGTAAGACTCTGCCGTGTAGGCCGAATAGAGAAACGAGATATCCACATCACGATAGTAAATAAAGGGAATGGGATGTTTATATAAAATACTATGTGGGAAGATGCTGTCGTATAGATGAATAATAAAAATAAAGACTTACCTTTTGTAACAGAATCTCCTAAGCTTGGTCATATTTATCTTTTACCTTGAAACCCTAAATTTTTAAAAGTGATGGGGAAAATTATGCTACAAGGTTTTATTGTATTACTAGCAGTAGTTACATTTGTTTTGATGGCTGCCGACCCACGAGATAACGGGGCACAAGCGACTCAGTCAGCATGGCAGAAAACACAAGCAGCAGACATAACCAAGTCGCAAAAAAATACCAATAATGATGCTGATTTTATTTAAGCATTAAAACGCATTGATAAATCAATAGCTTTGACATCTTTAGTCAACACACCCATAGAAATATAGTCGACACCAGTAGTCGCCACTTCGCGTAAGTTTTCAATGGTGATATTACCAGAAGCTTCAAGTTTACAACGTCCAGCTACATGTTTTACCGCATCAATCATTTGTTGCTGACTGAAATTGTCGAGCATAACAATGTCCGCACCTGCTTCAAGCGCTTGGTTGAGTTCATCCCAAGTTTCAACTTCGACTTCAACTGGTTTGCCTGGTGCAATTTGGTGTGCTTTTGCAATTGCTTGAGCAATACCACCAGCTGCCATAATATGGTTTTCTTTAATTAAGAATGCATCAAATAAACCAAGACGATGGTTTTGTCCGCCGCCAATAGCAACCGCATATTTTTGTGCAATACGTAAGCCTGGTAAAGTTTTACGTGTATCAAGAAGTTTTGTATTTAAACCTTCAAGCTGTTGAACATATTCAGCAGTTTTTGTTGCAACAGCAGACAAAGTTTGAATAAAGTTCAAAGCCGGGCGCTCTACTGTCAGTAAACTACGTGCAGAACCTGCAAGCTTTAAAAAGGCTTCATTTGCAGCAACACGGTCACCTTCTTGTTTTAACCAAGTCACCTGTACAGTGTTGTCGTAAGCTGAGATGAGTGCATTGACCCAAGGTTGGCCAGCTAAAACCATATCTTCACGGCTAATGATAGTTGCAGTTGCCTGTTCATCTTCCGGTGTGAGCATGGCGGTAATGTCACCGTCCCCAATATCTTCTTGTAATGCTTGTTGAATATTGATTTGAATTGACTGTTCAAGCAAAGACTGAGGTATGCTCATACGGTTTCCATTTTGTCGATGACCCTAAAACTTGCGATATATTAGCACCGTCGACTTTAAAAATAAGCTGTTTTATTCGTTTAATCGCGATAAACAATCGTGCTAACTACTTTGAAAAGCACATAACTGTTTTAAACTAAAACAATTGGCAAGCAATTTATTGGCATTTCAATGAAGCAAATCACTCCGTATGAAGTTATAGATGGACAATTAAAAGGGGCGAGACAAGTTCCTTCTCCAAATTTTAACCAGCGTCCGACTGGTACCGAAATTCAAATGATTGTGGTTCATAATATTAGCTTGCCGCCATCTCAATTTGGAGGCGGATACATTGAGCAGTTTTTCCAAAATAAGTTAGATTGGTCAGTTCATCCCTATTTTCAGACTATTGAAGGCATGCAAGTTTCTACACATCTGTTAATTTTACGAACAGGTGAAGTCCTACAGTTTGTTAATTTTAATGATCGTGCATGGCATGCAGGACGTTCGAGTTATTTAGCTAAAGTTGAATGCAATGATTATTCAATTGGCATTGAGCTTGAAGGAAGTGATGACTTACCTTTTGAAGAAGTACAGTACAACGTACTAACTGATGTGGTTACCGCTATTCGCCAAGCTTATCCAGAAATTAAAAACCATATTGCAGGACATTCAGACATTGCACCGGGCCGAAAAACCGATCCTGGGCCTTATTTTAAATGGCAGCACTTTAGACAACTGTTAGCACAGAAAAAAACTTGAGTTCATTCATCATTTCACAACGAAAAGATTTTCTAGTTTCATTACAATAGCGACTTTCGAATATAGCTGTAGGTGAGTACGATGGCATTGTGGCGATCGACTTTTATTGTCAGTGCGATGACGATGTTGTCACGTGTGTTGGGGTTGGTACGAGATGTCGTATTGCTCAACGTGTTTGGTGCGGGTAAAGATTTCGATACCTTTGTCGTTGCTTTTCGTATTCCCAACTTCTTTCGAAGGTTGTTTGCCGAAGGGGCTTTCTCGCAAGCTTTTATTCCGGTACTAACCGAATATAAAACAGGCCGGGCACATGCTGAAGTACAAATCCTGATTAGTCGGGTATTTGGTTGCTTGCTCACGGTCATGACCTTACTCACTTTCGTGGCTATGGTCTTAGCACCAGCAATCATCTATATGTATGCGCCGGGTTTCCATAATGACCCTGAAAAGTTCGATTTAGCAGTCAGCATGTTCCGTCTGACTATTCCATATTTAATGTTTATGTCACTGACTGCTTTCGCCAGCAGTATCTTAAACAGTTATGGTTCTTTTGCTTCCCCAGCTTTTTCACCTGTATTGCTCAATGTAGCAATGATTGCAGGTGCATGGTGGCTTACGCCGTATATGGCTGAGCCTATTAAAGCATTAGGATGGTCGGTTGTAGCAGCGGGTATTCTACAGTTAGCCGTACAAATTCCTGAGTTATGGCGTAAAAACCTCCTAATTCCACCTAAAGTTGATTTTAAACACGAGGGTGTAGAGCGTATTTTAAAATTAATGCTTCCAGCATTATTTGGTGTGTCTGTGACTCAGATTAACCTATTATTAAATACAATTTGGGCATCTTTCATGCAAGATGGTTCGGTATCTTGGCTCTACAGTGCAGAGCGTATGACTGAGCTACCTTTAGGTTTAATTGGTGTTGCGATTGGTACAGTAATTTTACCTTCGCTTTCAGCACGCCATGCTGAGCAAGATCAAGAAAAGTTCCGCGGTATGATCGACTGGGCAGCAAAAGTTATTGTATTGGTGGGATTACCAGCAAGTATTGCTTTATTTATGCTTTCTACACCGATTATTCAAGCTCTATTCCAACGTGGTGAGTTTGACCTACATGACACTCAAATGACTGCACTTGCATTGCAATGTATGAGTGCTGGTGTAATTTCCTTTATGTTAATTAAGGTATTCGCACCGGGTTTCTATGCTCAGCAAGATACCAAAACACCAGTCCGTGTGGGTTTAATGTCTGTTGCCGCAAATGCCATTTTAAACGTTGTATTTATTGGATTCTTTAAACTAATCAATTGGCAAGCTGAACATATGGCGCTTGCCTTGGCATCTTCTGGTTCAGCTTTGGTAAATGCTGGTTTACTCTACTTCTATCTACATAAGCGTAATATTTTCCGATTTGGCGCGCATTGGAAAAAATTAGTCCTTCAATATGGTTTAGCAAATCTTGCCATGATTGCAGCGCTTTGGTTTGGGTTAAGTTGGTACAACGGTGAACTTTCTCAATGGATCCGCATTGCTGAGGTCGCGGGTCTATGCGTAGTAGGCGTAATCGCTTACTTAATTGGCTTACTGATTACTGGTTTTAGACCGAGAGATTTAAAACATTAAAATAAAAAAGCGATCATTTATGATCGCTTTTTTTAACTAAAAAAATTTATTTTGGCAAAACTTGTAGTAATTCAACATCAAAAATTAATGTGCTATTTGGACCGATACTATCACCAGCACCTACTTCGCCATAAGCAAGTTTAGCAGGAATGAAGAAACGGGTTTTACCGCCTTCTTTCATTGTCTGTAAGCCTTCTGTCCAGCCTGCAATAACTTGGTTTAATTGGAAATCTACAGGATGATTACGTGCAATTGAGCTATCAAAAACAGTCCCATCAAGTAAACGACCTTCATAGTTAACTTTTACACGAGAGGTGGCTTTAGGTGTTTTACCAGAACCTTCTTTTAATATCTGATATTGCAACCCAGATTTGGTCGTAATTACACCAGATTTTTTAGCATTTTCTGCAAGGAAAGCAGCGCCAGCCTGAGCATTTTGTTGACCTAATTTTTGAAACTCGACGAGCTGTTTAGCTTCTAAAGTTTTCTTATACTCATTAATTGCTTTCGCCATTTCTTCGTCTGTTAAGCGGGCATTTTTTTTCTGTGCACCTTCTTGAAGACCTTGGTAAAAGATATCAAGATTTAAATCTGTTAATGCATCAGTATTATTACGACCCATTAAATAGCCATAACTATAGCTAAACTGATCCTTTGCTGGACTTTTATTTGTTATCGGTGCGGCAGCAAGAACAGATAAACTCATTGTTGATGCTGCAATAAACAAACTAATTTTTTTCATGCCATTTTCCAAAAAAAAACAGGAGAGTATAACGACTCTCCTGAATTGTTATTATTTCACTGAAATAAGTTCTACATCAAAAATCAGTGTACTGTTTGCTGGGATCCCTGGAAGTTCTTGTGGACCGTATGCAAGGTTTGATGGGATAAAGAAAGTCGCTTTTCCGCCTTCTTTCATGAGTTGAAGACCTTCAGTCCAACCAGGAATGACCTGATTAAGAGGGAACTCAACTGGCTGACCACGTTTATAAGAACTGTCAAAAACCTGACCATTAATTAAACGACCTTCATAATGTACTTTAACAACGGACTGAGCTGTTGGCTGCTTACCAGTACCTTCTTTAGTAATGATATATTGCAAGCCTGATGCAGTGGTTTTCACCCCAGCTTTAGTTTTGTTTTCAGTAAGGAATTGTACATCTGCAGATTCAGAAGTTGTACCTGCTTGCTCTGATTTGTCTGGGTGCTGCATTTTTTGTTGTAACTCTTTTTCATAAGCTGCAACAGCTGCTTTTAAATCTTCTTGAGTATAAGCACTTGGCTGCTTGCTACGAGCATCATGGATCCCTTGAACAAAGGCCTTAGTATCCAATTCTGGAGGAGTTTGTTGCGCAACTTCATAACCAAGAACATAACTGATTTTTTGAATTGGAGAAGCATTTTTGTCTGCTTTACGTCCGACTTCTGTGGTCGGATGTTGAGTTGCATAATATACAGGTACAAGTGCAGCACCGCCTAAAACTACAGCGACAGCAATGGGTAAGGCTTTACTCATAAAAGGTTCCAAAAATAATCATTTGAGTCTAAAAGGCTGCTTTGATCTTAGCATGCTTCGACTTAAGCATAGAATGTTTAACAAAAAAAACGAGTGGTTTTTTTATATATTTTAGTTAGTTTTAATTTGGCGAAACTTAAAAAATCAAATAAAAAAACCGGATCATTTGATCCGGCTTTTTAAGAAAACTCTTAATTAATCTTCTTTTTGTGCTTTATATGCATAGGCATAGTTATAGCCATAACCACCGCCACTAGAGCGTTGAATATCGTTAAGGATAAAGCCATTCACTTTAACACCAGCTTGTTCAAAGCGGTTAACTGTTAATTCAAGCTCTTTCATATGTGACTTAGCATAACGAGCAACAATTAAGTTCACACCAGTGTACTGAGAAATAATAATACCATCAGTTACCGCAAGCACTGGTGGAGTATCAATAATGATATGGTCATATTGAGTTTGGAACTTCTCTAGTAAGTCTTTGAACTGGGTAGAGCTCAACATTTCTGAAGGGTTGGTTGGACTCTTACCACGGGTAATCACGTCGAGATTCGCAACTTGCGTTTTATGTAAAACTTGTGTCAAGTCAGCTTGGCCACTTAGTAATTCAGAAAGACCAGGTTTTACGTCAACATCGAAGTATTTATGCATATAGCCACGACGCATATCAGCATCAATCAATAATACGCGTTTATTTCCTTGTGCAAAAATAGTGGCCAAGTTAGTTGAAATAAAAGATTTACCAACCTCTGGAGACGGGCCAGCAATCATAATAATATTATTTTTTGCTGAGGTTAAAGCGAAGTGAATGGCAGTACGAATACTACGCAAACTTTCAATCGCAATATCATCACTACTTTTAACTGCTAAAATAGGAATACTCTTTTTCTTTTTCAAAATACTCATACGAGTCTCTTGAATAGGAGAACGAGGTACGGTCGCATAAACTGGCAGATCTAATTCATTTTCAATTTGAGTTGAATCATTAACTCCGCTACGCATCATTTTGCGTAATAATGCAATTAATACACCGATAAAACCACCAACAAAAATAGAAAGTATTAGAACAATCAATTTTTTAGGTTTAATAGGTTTAACTGGTTCTACAGCAGTATCAATAATGCGAACATTACCAATCTCACCCGCATTAGCGATTTTGAGTTGCTGATATGAGTTGAGTAATGATGTATATAGCTCAGTATTGACCTTTACATCACGATATAGTTGTAAATATAAACGTTGCGTCTCAGGAAGTTGAGTTAAACGATTATTAAGATCAGCAATCTTTTTATTAATCTCTGTAATTTGTGCATCAATTTGCAAGATTAATGGATGATCATTAGTATATTTAGCAGAAAGCTCAGCTTGTTTCTGTTGTAACTCAATTTTAAGCTTTTCTAAATCAATATTTTGTTTAAGTAATAATTCAGATTCAGCATTAACATCTACCGTTTTGTACTTTTCACGGAACTGGTTAAATTTGATCTCAGAATCTTCTAACTGTTTTCTAAGATCTGGTAACTGTTTTTCAAGGAAAGCTAAAGTCTGTTTTGTTTCTAACGACTTTCTCTCAATATTTTGTTCATGATAAACATTTAATACATTATTAAGTACTTGTGTAATGTGCTCAGGATCTTGGCCTAGATAATTTAAACCAATAACACCAGTCACTTTACCTTTTTCAGCAACACTATAGATATCATTAAAATTTTTAACGGCTGTTGGTAGAGCGAGCTTAGTTAAAGTGTAGCTTTGTTCTTTCAGATTACCTTGAGCATTAAGTTGTACCTGCCAAAGACCTCTATCTGTATTTAGTATATTTTTCTTGTTTAATTGACCATTAAATACAACTTGATCTTTGTAAGTTAAAGTAAATTGATTTGCATCTTTGAACTCTAACTTTAAGGGTTTATCTAAATAATATTCAGGTACTTTAAGTTCTCGTATAATCAAATTATTATTTTGATTACTGTACAGTACAGATTCATGACGATACTCAAGTCTACTCTTATCTTGTGAAATTAACTTATCGATCAATCCTGATTGGTTATCTTTGACGTTAATATCAAGATTAAGGTTCTGGATGACTTGTCCTAAAACCATTCTAGAACGAAGAATCTCTATTTCTGGATCAGCTGGTGATTTTTGAGATAGACCTCCACTGACTTTAGAAAGGTCACCAAGCAAAGCAGCAGAGGCAGCGCCTTTACTGTCCTCAACTTGTACCATTGCATCTACAGAATAAGTATCTGGCGTTATCCGTAAGTATAGCAAGGCACAAATTAAACTTAAGACCACGCAGCATGCTATGATTTTCCACTGTGCAATCAATGAAAAGAATAACTCTTTTAAATCGATGCTATCTTCGCTAGTTTTAGAGTTTTGGTTCATAAATTTACAACTAATATACAATTATAATTGAGTGCGCCAATCTTGCACATAGCTTTGAATGTTGCGGCAAGTCTGATCAAAAAAAGCTTGGTCATGTTGATAGGGGTCAGGTATATTTTGCCCTTGCCAATGGCCAAGCCTAAAAATTTTACCCTTAGCAAATGGCCAAGTTTGTTCAATATGCTTTTGCTGATTATTGCTCATTACCAAAATCAAATCATTTTGTTTGATCAATTCAGCGCTAAGCTGACGAGCCACGTGTGGTCTCATATCAATATTCAACTGATCCATACAATGAATAGCTTTGTCATCTGCAGTATGACCTACTAAGGCTGAAATACCAGCAGATGAGATATTTAATGTAGGATGCTGGGCCTTTAAAAAGTACTCTGCCATTGGGCTACGGCAAATATTACCAACACAGACCACTAAGATGTTTTGTAACTGCATGCTAGTTTTTACCCAATTGATCAAAGGTATAAAGTGCACTTGAGAACGGTACAATCTGGTTCATGATACGCTGCCAGCGTGTTAAACCAGTTGCATCGATATAAACAATATCATTTTTTTGCATTTGAAATTGATTAGATAATGCAAGGTTACCAATACTACTCAAATTGAGCTGATAAATTGTTGATTTTCTTGTGTGTAAATCGGTACGCATCACATAAATACGCGCAGCACTTGCAGAGTATGGGTTAACACCTTCACTTTCACCTAATACATCACTTAGTGTCATACCCTGATCTCTTAATGGAATAGCTGAGCTTCTATTGGACTCACCCATAACATAGAGTTTTTGATTTTGTTTGGTATTTACATAGATCGTATCATTGGGTTGAACCAATAATTTGTGAAGTGAATAGCCTTGTTTCTCAAGTGCAACAACATTTAAGTTATAAACTTCACCATTACGAATAAGCTGAATATCAGTATTGTCACCAGATTCTTGATTTACACCACCTGCCATACTGAGGGCTGTATAAATACTGATAGGTTGATCATCTAAGGTATATTGACCACTTTTCATAACCTGACCATTAACAAAGTAGCGTTTTGCCTGATAAGACAAGACTCGAACTACAACGTCAGGTGTTTTTAAATATTTAGCAAATTGATTACGTAAATATTTATTGGTCTCAGCAAGTGTTTTTCCGGCAATATGAACTTGGCCTACAAGTGGTAATTGAACATTTCCAGCAGAGTCAATTGGATAACCAAATGCTTTAATATCACTTGAAGCCCCTTGAATAGGGGGAGTAATTTCAGGATACGCCCAAAGTTGAATGGATAAGACATCTCCTGGACTTAAGCGATATTGATAAAAGGGAGTATTAAACAGAGCACTTACATTTCCCTGCGGACGCAAAGACTCAGAACTAATCTTTGGAATATTGTCTTGGTTGAGTTGGACAACAGAAACTTCTGCTCCTTGAGCTGTTTTAAAGCTCCCTTGTTCGGGTAAGTCGTAAGTTTGTAAGCCTGAGGTGACTGCACATCCTGTAAACGAAAGTGAAATGGCTAAAAATAATAATGTGCTCTGATGCTTCACATTCAAACCCTTTATTGTTTGTAATCCAATGATACTTTGCATGAAGATATTGGATTGTAGTCTATAATTAACCCAAATCATACTTTATTTGCTAAGCGCAGATTGTATATTTCAAGAAATTTTTGTTTAAAGTCTGCTATATTATCGTAGTAGGTCGTATCCATGATGTTTGTCCATTTATATCTAAATGGTTAGGTTTTATATATGTTTCAACTCGAACAATTAAAAATATCAATTATCGGCTTAGGGTATGTTGGGCTGCCTTTAGCGGCTGAATTTGGTAAACATAAACCTACGATAGGCTTTGATATAAACCCGCAACGGATACGAGAGTTACAAAGTGGCTATGACCATACATTAGAAGTCACATCAGATGAGCTAAAACAAGTAGAACATCTCTCATACACTGCAGATATCAATGATTTAAAAAATTCAAATTTTTTTATAGTTACTGTACCTACACCAATCGATGATTTTAAACAGCCAGATCTGACCCCGCTAATAAAAGCATCCCAAAGCATTGCTAAAGTTCTAAAAAAAGGCGATATCGTTGTTTATGAGTCAACGGTTTATCCTGGTGCGACAGAAGAGGTTTGTATACCTGAATTAGAAAAACATTCGGGTTTAAATTTTAATAAAGATTTCTTTGTTGGTTATAGTCCAGAACGTATTAATCCTGGTGATAAACAACGACGTGTCACTAATATTTTAAAAATTACCTCAGGTTCGACTCCAGAGGTCACTGACTATGTTGATCAAGTATATAATTTAATTATTGAGGCGGGTACACATAAGGCCCCGAGTATCAAAGTCGCTGAGGCTGCTAAAGTCATTGAAAATACACAAAGAGATGTGAATATCGCTTTAATCAATGAGTTGGCTCTGATTTTTAATAAAATGGGTATCGATACAGAAGATGTACTCAAGGCAGCAGGTACAAAATGGAATTTTTTAAACTTTAGACCTGGTTTAGTTGGTGGTCATTGTATTGGTGTTGACCCGTATTATTTAACGCATAAAGCAGAGTCAATTGGTTTACATCCAGAAATTATTTTGGCAGCTCGTCGTTTAAATGATCGTATGGGTGAATATGTTGCAACCCAATTGATCAAAGAAATGGTAAAGCAGCGCATACAAGTGGTAGGTGCTCGTATATTAATTTTAGGTTTGAGCTTTAAAGAAAACTGCCCTGATATTCGGAACACCAAAATTGTAGATATGGTGAAAGCACTAAAGGAATACGATTTAGATCTTGATATTTACGATCCTTGGGTGGATAGTGCCGAAGTTGAAGGCGAGTATGGCTTAGCTCCGGTTACGGAATTAAAGCAAGATCATTATGATGCAATAGTTATTGCTGTTGCCCATGATCAGTTTAAAGCAATGTCGAGTCAGGAGCTCATTGCACTAGGCAAAGAGAAACATGTTTTATATGACTTAAAATATGTTTTAGATAAAGAACAAAGTGATATTCGACTGTAAAAATTACTAGTTATTAGCATAGGAATTTTATGAAAATTTTAGTCACTGGTGGTGCAGGTTTTATTGGTTCTGCTGTCATTAGAAATATTATAAAAAATACTCAAGATGAAGTATTAAATATAGATAAATTAACATATGCAGGCAATTTAGAATCATTGTCTGAAATTGATATGGATCCACGATATCAATTTGCACAAGTTGATATTTGTGATAGTGAGCGTTTAACAGAAATTTTTAAAATTTTCCAACCGGATGCTGTGATGCATCTAGCAGCCGAGTCACATGTTGATCGCTCTATTGATGGTCCCGCTGAGTTTATTACAACAAATATTGTGGGCACTTATACATTATTAGAGGTTGCACGTAAGTACTGGTTACAATTAAATGAAGAAAAGAAAGCCTCTTTTAAATTTCATCATATTTCAACAGATGAGGTTTATGGTGATTTAGAAGGTACAACAGATTTATTTACTGAAACAACATCTTATGCGCCAAGTTCGCCGTATTCAGCAAGTAAAGCAAGTTCTGATCATTTAGTTCGTGCTTGGCATAGAACATATGGTTTACCAACGGTAGTAACGAATTGTTCAAACAATTACGGTCCATACCACTTTCCAGAAAAGCTCATTCCATTGGTGATCTTAAATGCGCTGGATGGTAAGGCTTTACCGATTTATGGTAAAGGTGATCAGATCCGTGATTGGTTGTATGTCGAAGATCATGCCAAAGCTTTATATAAAGTTGTGACTGAAGGTAAAGTTGGAGAAACCTATAATATCGGTGGTCATAATGAAAAACAAAATATAGAAGTTGTGAAAACAATTTGTAAAATTTTAGATGAATTAAAACCACAAAATAATCATCAACCTTATGAGACATTAATCACTTTCGTAAAAGATCGTCCAGGACATGATTTACGTTATGCAATTGATGCCTCAAAAATTGCAAAAGATTTAGGCTGGAAGCCTGAGGAAACATTTGAAACAGGTATTAGAAAGACTGTTGAGTGGTATTTAAATAATTTAGAGTGGTGCCGCCGAGTACAAGATGGCAGTTACCAAAGAGAAAGATTAGGTGTAAGTGCATAATGAGTACAAAAGGTATAATTTTAGCAGGTGGTTCTGGGACACGTTTGTATCCGATCACAAAAGGCGTTTCAAAACAACTGTTACCAATTTACGATAAGCCAATGGTTTATTATCCATTGTCTGTTTTGATGTTGGCTGGTATTCGTGAAGTTCTTATTATCAGTACGCCAGACGATATAGATGGCTTTAAGCGATTATTGGGTGATGGTTCACAATTCGGTGTTGAATTAAGTTATGCCGTTCAACCAAGTCCGGATGGTTTAGCTCAAGCATTTATTATTGGCGAAGAGTTTATTGGCGAAAGTAATGTCTGTTTAGTACTTGGTGACAACATTTTCTATGGTCAAGGTTTTACGCCAATGCTACGCCAAGCTGTGGCCCGTCAAAAGGGTGCAACCGTATTTGGTTATCAAGTCAAAGATCCTGAACGTTTTGGTGTTGTTGAGTTTGATGAGGAAAAACGAGCAGTTTCATTAGAAGAAAAACCAAAACATCCAAAATCGAATTTTGCGGTTACGGGTCTTTATTTTTATGATAATGATGTAGTGAAAATTGCAAAACAAGTAAAACCATCAGATCGTGGTGAACTTGAAATTACGACAGTGAACCAGATGTATCTAGACCGTGGTGATCTCAATGTTGAGTTACTTGGACGTGGTTTTGCCTGGTTAGATACAGGAACACATGCAAGCTTACTTGAAGCCGCACAGTTTGTTGAAACTATTGAAAAACGTCAAGGTTATAAAGTGGCTTGTCTTGAAGAAATTGCACTTCATAATGGTTGGTTGACGAAAGCTCAAGTGTTAGAAATCGGCCAAAGCATGAGTAAGAATGATTATGGTCAATATTTGATTTCTTTGGTAACCGAATAACATGAGCCTTGTAAAATTAATTGACTTGCCGAGTTTTGGTGATGAACGAGGTGGTTTAGTTGCGATTGAGTCTAATCAGTCAATTCCTTTTGATGTGAAACGTTTGTATTACATCTTTAATACGTCACAAAAACCGCGTGGCTTTCATGCTCATATTGATTTAAAACAAGTTGCAATATGTTTGAAAGGTAGCTGTAGATTTATTCTGGATAATGGTTCTACTAAAGAAGAAGTTGTTTTAGATAACCCGACCCAAGGTTTGGTTATTGAAGGATTGATCTGGCGTGAAATGCATGATTTTTCAGAAGATTGTGTATTACTAGTTTTAGCAAGTGAACACTTTACAGAGCAAGATTATATTCGAAATTACGATGAGTTTCTGCGTGTAGTAAATCAGCCTTATATTCATCCATTATCCGATGTTAAATCTAAAAATATTGGTCAAAAAACAAAAGTTTGGCAATATAGTGTGATTTTCCCACAAGCGGTTATTGGAGAAAATTGTAATATTTGTGCGCACACTATGATTGAAAATGATGTGCAAATTGGTAATAACGTCACAATTAAATCAGGTGTATATGTATGGGATGGGATTACATTAGAAGATAACGTTTTTGTTGGTCCTAGCGTTACTTTTACAAATGATAAGGCTCCCCGTTCAAAGCAATATCCCGATGAGTTTCTAAAAACTATAGTTGAACAAGGTGCAAGTATTGGCGGTAATGCTACCATTTTACCAGGCATAAGAATTGGTCGAAATGCATTGGTTGGTGCAGGCGCAGTAGTAACTAAAGATGTTCCGGAAAATGCAATTGTAGTAGGAAATCCTGCAATTATTAAAGGCTATGTGAAATAATGATTCCTTTCTTAGATTTAAAAAGTATAAATAGTCAATATCGTGCAGAACTCATTGAGGCTTGTACTCGTGTCATAGACTCTGGCTGGTATATAGGCGGAAATGAGCTAGCTCAATTTGAACAAAACTTTGCGGAATATTGTGGAGTAAAATTTGCAATTGGAGTTGCAAATGGTTTGGATGCCTTGATTCTTACGCTTCGAGCATGGAAAGAGTTGGGGAAACTAAATGATGGTGATGAAGTAATCGTCCCATCAAATACATACATTGCAAGTATTTTAGCAATCACTGCAAATAACCTAACTCCAGTTTTAGTTGAACCGGATATTAATACTTATAATATCGATCCAAGCAAGATTGAGGCTGCAATTACTCCAAAAACGAAAGTAATCTTACCTGTTCATTTATATGGGCAATTAGCAGAAATGCCTGCAATCATGGCAATTGCTAATAAATATAATCTACTTGTTTTAGAAGATTCAGCTCAATCACATAGTGCTGAAATTAATGGAATAAAAGCTGGAAACTGGGGAGATGCTTCTGGTTTTAGTTTTTATCCTGGTAAAAATTTAGGTGCATTAGGGGATGCTGGTGCTGTAACCACTAATAATGAAGAACTTGCACAAATGTTACGTGCTCTTCGTAATTATGGTTCTCATGAAAAATATAAAAATTTAGTACCTGGCGTAAATAGTCGTCTTGATGAAATTCAAGCTGCCATGCTAGATATTAAATTAAAATATTTAGATCAAGAAATAGCCCATCGCCGTAAAATTGCGCAATTATATTTGCAGCATATAGTTAATCCTTTAATCCAATTACCCTTAGCTCAGAAAAATGCAGAAGAGTATCAGCAACACGTTTGGCATTTATTTGTGATTCGTACTGAGCATCGCGAGGCTTTACAAAAGTACTTGGCTGAACAAGGTGTACAAACTTTAATTCATTATCCTATCCCACCTCATAAGCAACAGGCTTATAAAGAATGGAATGACTTAAGTTATCCTGTATCTGAACAAATTCATGCTGAAGTGATGAGTTTACCTATTGGTCCTACACTAAGCGTGGAAGAGGCTGAGAAAGTAATTCAGATTTGTAATAATTTTAAAGTCTAAAATGAATTTACTAAAAACAAGTGTACTAAATGGCGTGGCTGTTTTAATTAAAACGGCCACGATGTTTATTTTAAATAAGATTTTAGCTATTTATGTCGGTCCAGCTGGTTATGCAGCTATTGGGCAGTTCCAAAATTTTATACAAATGGTGACAACCTTCGCCGGTAGTGCAATTAATACTGCAGTTATTAAATATACGGCTGAGTATTATGAAGATGAAACCAAACAACGAAATATATGGAAAACAGCGGGAAGTATTGTCTTACTTTTTAGCTTAATTTTTTCATTAATTATTCTAATTTTTCAAAAACAACTTTCAATTTATATTTTTCATACTGATCTTTATCAAACGGTTTTTGTTTGGTTTGCCGTATTCCTAACATTATTTACCTTTAATGCACTTTTTTTAGCCATTTTAAATGGAAAAAAAGAAGTTTTAAGATTAGTTATTGCAAATATTGTAGGCAGTATTTTTTCTTTAGCCGTTACCAGTCTTCTAGCGATAAAATATGGTTTATATGGTGCTTTAGTTGCTCTTTCAATTTATCAGTCTTTAGCGTTCTTAATAACTTTATTTTTATGTTACAAAGCTGATTGGTTTAAATTGTCGTATCTATTTGGGAAAATAGATAAAACTATTGCTAAAAAATTTATAGCTTTTGCTTTTATGGCTTTGGTTAGTGCTATCTGTGTTCCACTTTCTCAGATAGTTATTCGAAGCTACCTAACACACGAGTATGGGGTAACATACGCTGGTTACTGGGAAGCGATGATACGTCTCAGTGCAGCATATTTAATGTTAGTGACCACAACATTGGGCGTATATTATTTACCTAGACTTTCAGAATTATCAAGACTTGAGGAAATCAAGTCAGAAGTTTACTTGGGATATAAATATATATTTCCTTTGGCTGCTATAGGTAGTCTAGCTGTATATTTTCTTAGAGACTGGATTATAGCTATTCTATTTACTAAAACATTTTTACCTATGCGTGATCTGTTTTTTTGGCAGATGATAGGTGACTCCTTAAAAATTGGTAGCTGGATACTTGCATATTTAATGTTAAGTAAGGCTATGACCAAATTATTTGTGACAACTGAAATTTTATTTGCAGTAACTTCAATATTGCTAACTTATCTATGTACTCATATGTTTGGATTTAAAGGAGTTTCTATAGCTCACTTAATTAATTATGGCGTATATTGGATAGTTATGAGTATTTGTGTTTTTAAAAGTCTAAAAGAAAAGGATACAGTATGAATGGTGAAAATCAACCTTTAGTTTCTGTTGTTATACCTTGTTATAACCATGGGAATTTTGTTCAGGACTGTATTCAGAGTGTAATAAGTCAAACTTATCAGAATATTGAATTAATTATTATTGATGATGGTTCAAAAGATAATTCTATTTCAAAAATAGAAGAAATGGTTGAAAAATGTGAAAAACGATTTGTTCGTTTTGAATTTAGGCATAGGGCAAATAAAGGTTTGAGTGCAACGCTAAATGAAGCCTTAGAGTGGTGTCAAGGTGAGTATTATGCAGCGATTGCTTCAGATGATATTTTATTAGAAGATAAAATAGAAAATCAAATTCAATTATTTGGAGATAATAATAAAGAAAATATTATAGCTGTTTTAGGGAATGTATATTTTATTGATGAAAAAAATGAAATATTAGCAAGCTCGGAAATTAAAGAAAATACAATTTATAATTTTGATCAAATTTTTATGCATCAACACTTATTATATGCACCCACTCAATTGATTAAGACTAAAGTGATAAAAGAGGGTGGTGGTTATAAACCGGGAATGCTAATAGAAGATTGGTATATGTGGTTAAAGTTGTCAAAAATTGGAAATATATTGGTTGTACCAAACTTATTTGTAAAATATCGACAACATGATAGCAATACAGTAAAGCAATTAGAAAAAATGCATAAAGGTAGATTGGAGGTTTTATCTTATTTTAAAGAGGAAAAGTTGTATCAAGACGCCTTATTTAAAGTGCATTGGATAAATAGTATGGAGAATTTAAGATTTACCTCTAAAAATAAATTTTTAGTTGTTATGAGTTTATTTTTCCAGTCTCCAATCCGGTTTTTAAAATTATTTGTAAAAAAAGTTATAGAGAAAAATGG
>NZ_JBITPU010000022.1:0-34589 GCF_044684115.1 Acinetobacter sp. ABJ_C1_1
CATCAATACTCTCAAAATTCTGAAAAAATTTATATACAAATTAATAATATAATTGAATTATTTTTAGCCATATTTTATCAAGATTTAAGATTTTATATTCAGAACTATATAATAGAAGATTATTTATTAAATAAAGACAAGCTTAATCGAAAAGAAAAAAAATACGTATTAAAATATAATAAGATAAAAGCAAAAAATGAAATTATTAGGGCGGAGCAATCAAATAAAATTCACTCCTATTTTCTCAACTATCTTAGTGAAAATCATGTTAAATATTACGATCTCTACAATGCCATTATCACTAAAAACATAGAAAAGCTGCATCAAGAAATATCACTATCTGAAAGCATAAATGTTAAACAAGATATTCTGAAACTAATAGATAATATTCAAAATAAAGAACCCGTAGATAGAAGAAATCTATATTTTAAAATATGGAGATATTTCATTTTTGAAGATTATAAAACTATTGGAATTTCTATTTGGAAACCGAGTACTTTTGAGCAAAATGCGATTAAAAAATTTCCTTTAATTGAATCAAAAAAACTATCAGAAAAAGTCGGTGAACTATCGAGAAAATCATATATTGAATATTTTCTTGACTTTTTTACAACAAATAAAGAACTGCTCAAGATCGAAGAAGCATTATTTGGAAAAAAAATTAGAAATAGCTACGAAGATAGTGTGTTAATGTTCATTAAATTTGCTACTAAAAGCAAATATTATGCTAAAGAACACATATAATGAATCATTAACTTTTTTAAATTCACTGATCAAATCATTTCTTTAAAAATGAGCAGTCTTTTTCACTAAATTGTCCGAAGGTAAATTATTGCTTAAAACAAGCCCTGATTTTTGCACAACTCATATTGAGCTAAAGTACCTCCTAAAAACTCAACCACAGAACAAGCTTGGCTTGAGCCAGATACAACTTTAAAAGGTTTAACATCATAATGAATATCAGTTACATAACCAAAAGCATCAATAAAAACAATATCTATATTATACCTCATACCAATCGTATGGATTGAGGCACATGGGCTAATTAATAAACACTGATTTTCTTTTAATTTCTTTCGAAATAAAAGTCCAGCAGCTCTAGAAAAAAAACTTGTAGCAGTAAATACTTCAAACTTTATATTAGAATTATTTAAGTACATATTATCCAAATGCATCCTTCATCATGATATATATTGGAAATCCAATAACAATAAATGTACAAGGGAAAATAAAAACAACTAATGGAAATAGCATTTTTACTGGGGCTTCCAATGCTAATTTCTCAGCACGTAAAAAGCGCTCAACACGCCGCTGCTCAGCTTGACCTCGTAGAATTGGACCAAGATTCATACCCATATTTTCAGCCTGAATAATTGCAGATACTAAATTTTGTACGGATGGTTGTTCTACTCGATGAGCCATATTTCGCAAAGCTTCATTTTTAGGAATACCTTTACGAATGTCTGCTAATACTCTAGAAAACTCATATTGAGTTGGACTTTTAATTGACTTTGTTACAGCTTGATCAAATGCATTTACTAAGGTAAGACCTGCTTCCACACAGAGTACGATAATATCTAAAAAAAATGGAATTTCTTTAAGAATAATATTCTCTCTTTTCTTTTTTTCACTTTTTAACCATAACACTGGATATAACAATCCATATAGTGCAAATGCAATACTATAAAGAACATCTATATTGGATAAGTACAATAAAACCAATGCTAAGATAAAAAATATCCCCCCAAAAGTAATCTGTGAAGCAACTATCTCTTGTGGTTTAAAAACATATTCATAACCAGCATAAACAATTTTTTTGTTTAAACTTTCTTCAGTTTTCTTCGATATTAAAGGCTCAATATAAAATGCAATAGTTTTGATAAGCACCCAATTTATATAAAATATAAAGGGAGGTTTATCTAAATACTCACGATTCTCATCTGGTACAGCATTGATAAAACTAAAGAGCTGCCAAGATAAAAAAGAGATGACTGCTCCAAACCCAATGAAGCAGGTATATAAGATTATATTATTCATGCTATACATCAATATTAACAATTTTTCTGATAAAAATCATACCCATGACTTCAAATAAGGCGATTCCAGCTAGTGCAATCCAACCTGCTGGCGTAGACCATAATTTATCCATAGCTTCAGGTTCCATTTGGCATAACACTAAAATCAATCCAATTGGCATCAGACCAACCACCCATGCCTGCATTTTTCCTTGTGCCGTTAATGCCTTGATTTTCCCTTCTGATTGATTAATTTGACGTAGAGTCTCAGCCGCTTTGGTTAAAGTCTCAGCTAATTCCCCTCCTGTCTCTAAAGCAATTCGGATACTAGTTGTCATTAGCACGACCGAATTGATCGGCATACGTTTTTGGAAGTTGAGCAATGCATCATTTAAAGGTAGGCCAACCTTTTGTTCTTTAATAATTAAACCAATCTCATTTTTTAACGGAGGTAAACATTCATGTGTCAATTGAAACAAAGCAGTACTCAAACTAGCTCCTGATCTCAACCCCCCAGAAATCAACATCAAAGCATCAGGTAATTGCTGTTCCATTTTTTCAACTTGCACTTTTTTAAATCTTTTAATTAAAAGAAAAGGTAAGATAGAAAAAAAGATAGCCACCAATATATAAATCACGCTAAATTTAAAAACTAACAGTATTGAACTTAAAGTTACTATCAGCAATACAAAATAAATAAAAAGAATTCTCTTTAAATTTAAAAATATATAGCTGAGATTTAACTGTTCTTCTAATTTGTTAGTCTTTTTTAAAAAAATCTGGCTTAAGCTTTCAGAAACGATTAGATAATAAGTTAATGCAACAATAACAGCAGCAATTAATATTAAATAAATATACATTTAGAACCCATTACTCTGAAATTTAGTAATATCTATCTTGAATCCAGATTCATTTAGCTCCTGTAAAAATGTTGGTATAAGCCCTGTTGCAGCAAATTGACCTTTAGTTTTTTGTGAATCTAGATCCATTCCTGTTTTATCAAACCTGTAGATATCCTGAAGCTGGATTTTGCCGCTCTCAATACCCGTTACTTCAGTGATATAAGTGATTTTTCTAGAGCCACATGAAAATCTTGACTGTTGTATTAAGACATCAACTGCTGATGCAATTTGTTCCCGGATGGCAGTAAGTGGCAAATCCATACCCGCCATCATAATCATGGTTTCAAGACGAGCTATCGCATCTCGCGGGGTATTTGCATGTAGTGTACTAAGCGAACCTTCGTGACCTGTATTCATGGCTTGGAGCATATCTAGAGCTTCGGCTCCTCGACATTCCCCGATTACGATACGGTCAGGTCGCATACGTAATGAGTTTTTAACTAAATCACGTATATTTATCGTTCCTTTACCTTCATTATTACCAGGACGAGCTTCCAAAGAAATCAAATGATCATGATCCAGCTTTAGCTCTGCTGCATCTTCAATTGTAATTACGCGCTCACCATTCGGAATGAAACCTGCAAGTACATTTAATAAAGTGGTTTTCCCTGAGCCTGTTCCACCAGATATCAAAATGTTCTTTTTTGCTGCAACACACATTTGAAGAAAATCTGCCATGTCATCATTCAAACTGAAAAAGCCAACCAGATCTTCAATTAATATTCTTTTTTCCGGAAATTTACGAATGGTTATGGTCGGTCCCTTAATTGCTAACGGCGGAATGATGGCATTTACCCGAGAACCATCTTTTAACCGTGCATCTACCATAGGGGAACTTTCATCAATTCTTCGCCCTAATGGCGTTACGATCCGTTCAATTACATCTAAAATTGCTTTATTACTGGTAAACTCCAAATCGCTTTTAATAATTTTTCCGGATTGTTCAATAAAAATTTCATCCCTAGCATTCACCATAATTTCAGTGACTTGAGGATTACTTAACAACTCCTCTAGTGGTCCCAGACCAATCGCTTCATTAATAATTTTTTGCTTTAATCGATCTACATTTAGGACTTGCGGAAGCTCTTCATCAACATCAAATAAAACTTGTTCTAAGCATGTTAAAGTTTCTACCCTTAACTCTTCTGGCGTCATGGTATTAATATCCTTGCGCCTTAGATCCATTTGCTTAACTAGCTTTTCTCTTAATATTTGAATCCATTCAACCTCTAAAACCTTATAGGTTTTAGAGTTATAAGGGATATTGGTAACTTGAGTACTATAGACAACCTCATCATCTTTTGTATCTTTCAAACCATCCAATACTATCGGATCAATCGCTTCAGAATTGATAACTTTTATAGATTGATCAATTGAATCATCCTCTAAAAGTTGAATTGTATATCCGCCAATAACAATAGTATCCACTTGTAAATTGATAGGTCCATAAAAATCAATTTTTCGGCCATTTACAACTGTCCCGTTGGCACCACGGTTTAAATCTTCAACAACATATCCTCCACTTAACTTTTTAAGTGAACAATGTTGTTCAGCTATAAACCATCCCTTTAGTTGTAAATCACATTTCTTTGACTTACCAATTAGAATTTCTGTGGCCTCAAACGTGAGTATTGATTCCTGACTTTTATTTGTTATTTTCAGTTTCATCAACATTCTCATCTTGCAAATTATAGTTTTTAGGAAGCATTAATCCAGACCCCAGCTCAGCTTGAACAACACTATCTGAACTTTGACCTATACGCTGCATTTTGGATTCAAAATCTTTTTCATATACATAAGGTGTCACAAAAAAGACCAGTTCATTTTGTTTTAATCGATTTGATCTGGTTTTAAATAAATTACCCAATACCGGAATTTTTCCTAAACCAGGAACTGCACTTCCAGTACTATTTTTCTCAGCTCCGACCAAACCGCTTAATACAAGTGTCTGTCCTTGACCAACCACAAACTCTGTCTCTGTTCTTCTTGTTAAAAATCCAGGTACGCCAGATACTTGTACTGATGAATCAATAGTACTCACTTCAGCTAAAATTTTAGCAACAATCCCCTCATTAGAAATTGTAGGATGAATATCTAGCTTAATACCATAGTCTTTAAATTCGATCGAAGGTGTTCCTGTTGCTCCTGACGATTGGTAAGGAATTTGCCCACCAGATAAGAAAGTTGCATTACCACCATTTTTACAAGATAAAAGTGGTCGAGCAATAATCTTAGCCGTTCCATTCTCTTGTAAGAGATTAATCTTACTATCTATATAACTAGCTAAACCAAAATATGTTTGGAATGGATCAATCTTAGGTAATGGGAGAATATTATTAGCAAGGGGATTATTAGCTGAAGTAAAAGCGGCACTTCGTTTGAAGTCTCCGAGAATCCCAAATTTTGGACCATCAATAGAGGAAGTATTCCAATTAATTCCTATTTCTTTACTAGAAGAAGTTGAAATCTCTACAACACGAACATCCAAATAAATCATTTTTTGTTTTTCTTGGATATTATTTTCTTTAGTCTTAGCTAAATTGACCACATTCTTAAAAAGACTGGCATAGTTATCAATCTTTTCCTTATCATCTGCGCTAATATTCGCTCCCTGCAGAACAACATTATCACCAATAATATTAATACTCAGATTTGGAATAGTACCTAGAACTGAACGTAAATTTTCTAACGTCTTTTTTAAATTACTTGGAAAAACATGAACTTCAGATGAAATATACTGTTTACCATTCCAAATTTTAACCGTGGTATCTCCCGCAGTCACCCCTGTTAATGCTATACCTTTACGCCCCACATTTTTTGCTTTAACAATTTTGTCATTACCAATGACAACATCTGTGATAGCTGGATCATTCAGATAAAGTGTTTCCCCAATATACAACTCATCAGACATTGCGCTGACATGGCATACTGTAGTGCTTGCCACAAAAGCTAAACATGTGCTCTGTATTGTTTTTGATAAAGTTGACTTATTCATCTTTATTTCCATAAATAATATTAAAACCTGAAGATTTTTGATTTTCTTGAATATGCGAATTAACCTCAGGTCTTACCATAGGCGTTGAAACTGGAACCGTTGGGGTCTTTACAACCGTATTTCGTTTTTGTGTATTCACTAATTGCATAAAACCAGAAGTATCACTCATCACCTGATCATCAGGATTTCGCAGCACGGCTGAAATTCGCCCCATACTTGCAGCCATAGTAATATTTTTAGCATCTTCAGCACTTACATCTAAAGTGATGTTGGTATAACCAGTAGCATCACCAGCCTCATGATTAACATCTGTTTGCTTACCAGTCGCTAAAATTTTAACGCCCTGCATTAAAGGTACAGTTGCTGTTTTCTCATTACTTTGCAAAGTCACCATGAGATCAATCAAATCACCAGGTTTCAGCATGGTGGAAATAGAACTTTCATCATCTACAGGAATTGTTAAAGCTCTTCTTCCTGGTGGAATAAGTTTTGAAATGTCTTTTTTCATCTCAACCATGGAATACATAATAATATCGCCAGGTTTTAAGTCGACCTTTAAAGGAAGGCCATCAATTGAGTTATAATCAGAAGCCAAGACTGCATTAGATTGCTGATATTCCGATGGAACATTTCTTTGTGAAACAATATTAGTTGATATCACATTTCCAGCACTTAGCTCTTTACTCGCCACAACATAGGCAACCTCTGGCCCTTTCTGAGTAAGAGTTTCAACTTTATGATCAAAAGCTTTTTTAAACCCCCAGATACTGAATAAACCGATTAAAATTGAAATAATAAAGGCAAAAACCTTTTTATTAATAGGAGGTAAATTCATTACGGTATCGCATCCAAATTCAAAACTGTTGCATTAAATCTATTCATAAATAAGTCGTAAGTATTTTTAAATATCCCAAAAAAGCTACCATCTCCAAAAATACCATTCCCAGCAACCAATATAGTCAGAACAAAAGCCATACATATTAAGTATTCGGTTGCGGTATTTCCTTTAATTGAATTACGCATGTGATGTGCTCTTTTTAATATAAACAATAACTAAATGATCAATTGATTTTCTCATATCAAAAACCAGATTTACTTCACTACCATCTCTTAATTCAAAATATGAAAATGAAGAATTTAAGTCGCTCGTTTTTGCTTGCTTTTGTATTTGATGAATTAAGTTCAGATAATCATTTTTATTAAAATTCTTAAACATCATGGTACGGCTAATTGAACCATTATCTTCACTTTGAAAATCGGTAGAGGGCTTATTTAGTTTTATATAACCAGGTAGTTGGATATATTTTGAGTTATTCTTGGATTGACAAATTACTCGACCAGTCATCGCATTATTAGAAATACTTAACAATTGCAAAGTAACTCCACCATTGACTGTAATATAAAACAAAGAACCTTGTTTAGTGAACCTTAAGTTTTTTTTATTTAAAATATTCATATAACACTCCAAACCACAACTTGGAGAAAATAGATCAAACATTTGAATTGATGACCCATTTAATAAGGAATTTTTACCAATTGGAATTAACCGCATATTCTTTTCTTTTAAATCACCGATCAAACATGCATTTACATCTGTGAAAATAAAAAGCATTAAAATCACAACTAGCATCAACTTTATTTTTTTCATCATTTTAGAGTAGCTTTTCGATCATTTGGAACAATATCCATTTTATAAATACCATCTTCTTGAATCTTTTTTTCAAATCCCATAGAAGCAACAGCAACGTTATATACTGTATTAATATTGGCTTGTATAAGCTCATAAGGAAGTAAATATGTGGATTTTTTTACAGTTTTTTTAATTTCATTCGAGTTATTTGCAGCCCAGTTATTTCTTAATGTTCCTGATGAACTTCTAATATTAAATGTATCTGGTACTCCAAAATCAGGGATACCGGTTACAAAATTAACGGGGATAGTAACCTCAACGTTATATTGACCATTAGATTTTAAGTTCCCAAACGGTTTAGCAGCCACTTTTAATGGATCGAAACCTAAGGTTTTACTATACATTTCACCTTGTTGTCTGGTAGATACATCTATAGAGTCCCAATGTACTAATGACTGACCAGCCATATCTTTATCTGCTGTATCGTCACAATCAGCGTTCCGTGCACTTAAAACATCAGCACCCGTTCTAGCAAAAAACCGTTGTCCCACTTCCCTTGAAAGCGTAGCAGGATCATCCGTATTAATTCCTTTATTAACTCTCCAGGCCACATAATCTGCAGCTTGTTCCGACTTTAATTTTACGGTGGCTAACTTAGAAACCATAGGTATAGCAATTAACAACATGCTAAGTATTCCCGCACCAATGGCAAATTCAGCAATTGATTGACCTTTTTGATTGTTTTTCATTAATATTTTCAATCCAACAGAGCAGTTTCTGAGACAACTAAAGCACGTTTATTAATTCCCATATCATCGGATAAACGTACTTTCCAGTAAGGGCTAAATAATGAACCATATTCATGATTGATTTGATTTCCAGCCACTTCTAGTTCCCAAGGACGTTGAAAATAAACTTCAGCCTGAGTTATAGACTGCATATCGCCATTGCGGAGCATACCGCCTTCTAACTCATCATAATTATCAAGTACCGTAAAATTAGATGACATTCTTAAGTTAGAATTTCTATTCACGGTTTCCAATTTATTACGAGCTTTTCTAACCGAAATAACAAACGGGAAATTCATGTCTTTATTATTTAAATCGTTCAACTCATAAAACTTTGGAATTCCAACACCAGTGATTTTCCCACCATTATTTCGAACATCCCACTGCGGAGTATTATTTTCAGCATAACCTCGAGCACGTGGATTAGTTGAACTCGCCCCTCCATAGCTACCTGATTTTTTTGCATTATCTTTACCCAACTGACTCCCAAGTGCACTTCCCCAACCAATTGGGATTTCATCATGTCTGCTTCGTACTTTCCATCTTTTAAAGAATTTGTAGTAATGATGAATTGATAAAGTATCAACCCCCTTCCACTCATCAAGTTGCACTAATTCAGTACCACCAGCTTTATGTATATGATATTCATCCCACCCTCCAGGGGCTAAAACTAACTCAGGTACAATATCGTTTTTACTACGATTAGTAATAAAAGCATCCGCAGAGCTTAATACCACATCGGCCATACGTTGCCGTTCATTTGCAACATATTGCCTCATAATTTGGGCTGGAAACGTCGAAGCCGACATGACTAAACGGACATCATAATCAGAGCTATTACTTTTTGTTAATTCAGCAAATTCTGTTGGAGTATTTAATACAGTAGCATTACTCGCCAGATTTAAAGCAGCTTGTGCTGACTCTAAAGCTTTAACTTCAACCCCGTAAGCTTTAATATATGGCCCAATATAATCTGCGAAATAATCTAAGCCATTACCAATGTTGGCAAAAACAGCACTGACGGGCGGAAACCAGCGAGTAGCATTACTAATATTGGTGGATGTTTTAGCAGCATATTTAGCCCAAGAAGCTGTACTAACTCCTTGAGCAATAGCTAACTGATTAGCGATTTGAGTTCGATTAATATAAGCATTTATATTTAACAATCTTGCCTGACGTGTTGCTGTTGCATATGCAGCTTGATCGGCTAGCATTTTTGCTTGTTGCCGCTCAGATAATAATTGAGCTGTATTAAAAACAAAAACAACTGTCAACATTAATATTAAAGAGACAATAAGCATCAACATTGTTGATTGCCCTGACTGATGCTTCATATTATCGCCTTATTTAACTAACTTAAGCATGACCATTATAAATTGCTATATATTTATTTTATCGAGAGCCTTGTTGAAAGGTACCTAAACGCTTATCAACCGTTCCTTCGGCTGTTGCAGAGTTAGCATTATTCGTTGCACTTGTTCTACCAGCCGCAGAATCTTGACCTCCTAATTCTGCTGCTGCCACAGCAACTTGAGAACGAGCTGTATTACCATAAAAACGAAATACCCCAATTGCTGCAATTGCGATTAAAGCCACGATAATAATATATTCCGTCATACCCTGACCGCGAACTTTATTCATTTTTACATTAAGTGTTAAATCTGTTTTTTTCATTTAAATACTCTATTTCGAAAATCAAAATGTTTTAAATGTACAGTTTATTTTTGTACATTTTCGTGTATTATCCTGTAAATTCACTTAAGAAACAAATATTATTTTATTTTTATAGGTATTTTTGTGATCAAAAGAAAGAAATATCAGCACGGTGTTTCTCTAACGGAGTTTATAATTATAGCTCCTCTTATTTTATTCATTAGCTTAATTGGTATTCAGTATGGTCTTATTTATATTGCTCGTTTAAATATTACATATGCGGCATATGAAGCTGCTCGTGCTGGTGCAATTTATAATGCTGACCCGGTACGAATTCAAAATGCTTTTTTTAAAGGTTTAGTACCTTATTTCTCTACATCAGGAATATATTTACCTGGTAATACTCATATTCAAAGTCCTTTTAATATTCCTAATGACAAAGTCAATCACAATCTTATTGAAATTGCTGCAGAAGGTACTTTGTTAAAAGAGACTATTAAAAAAACTGAATCTGCCTTTATTAGTATGCATATGGTTAATCCATCTAAGGCGTCATTTGATGATTGGAATGATCCTATTTTAGCGAAGGCCTACCAGATTAAAACTGGACAAATTGTACGCATTATTCCAAATGATAATTTAGACATGCAACCTAACACAGTAAAAGATAAATCAAAGCAAAACATACAAGATGCCAATGTATTAAAACTTCGATTTACTTATGGATATGAACCACGAATTCCCATGATGAAAAATATTTTCAGCACATTAACTTCATTTTTTACGAGTAACCGTGATGCTGTAAATTTGAGGATTTTAGCTGCTGGCAGAATACCTATTGTGGTCGATATTTCAGCTCAAATGCTAAGTCCTGCTATTGAGGGTGGACTTCCAACAAATACCGTAAATCGGAATGGTTATTTAGTTGGGGAAGGCTTACTTGATCGCCTTCAAGAAAATCAAGCAATGCAATGGCAAGTTGGTCATAAAGACAAAGATCTTTTAGAAGATATTCAAGATTCGGCTGAAAAATCTGCAATTTCAAGTTTTGAAAAAGATGCAACGAACTTTCAAGGTATTACGAATATCGGTTCTGAATTGGCAGGTGGTCTCATTGGTAACAACTCCCCTACAGGTAGTACAAGTTCATCTACCAATAGCATTATTGGTGATACGAACAATTTAATTGGTTGCAGTTCAGGTGCAACGAGAACAAATTTTTATTAATGATGACTTTAAAAGAATTTAGTATATGAAAAACCTAATTTTTACTATCGGCTCAGTCAGTTTAGGCTTAGCGACTAGTTTAAATTCATTACCCACTCATGCTGGTGTAGTTGACTTTAGTCAATGTAGTGCAAACTCTTCATTCGCAATAGTTACTCAAAGTGAAGGCCCAACTTATGCTTGTGGTGGTCTTGATACTGGGGTTGGGAATCCAATCAATGTCCTTAACGGTAATAAATTTGAGGCCATTAATGACTTTAAAGAGCTTCCAGCATTTAAAGGTCTTTCATTTTCTAGATTTTATAATAGTCAAAGTCATGCCGATACAGCACTAGGTTATGGTTGGTATAGCTCTTTTGATATTAAACTTTATGAACAACCAGATATCATACAAATACGTTTAGAGTCTGGACAGCGCATCAACTTCAAGAAAAATAAAATTCCTCTTGGCAATAATCAATTTATCATTCGAGCATTACCATTAAACCCAAATGATGGCTGGATTGAAAAAAAAATAGATGGTTCAGCATGGGTTTGGCATAAAACACAAACTGGACAGGAATACTTTTTTCAATATTTAGGCGGGCAAGATCCTAGTCTTGCACACATTACCAAAATTTCAGCTTCAACAAATGATGATCAAAACCATCCTAGTCTAAATTTTTCTTTTGTTTATGATCAACAGCAACGTTTAGTTGCAGTTAAAAATGGTCAGGGGCAACAACTTTCTTTTCAGCATACAACTACACGTTTTGGTTTACCTCAAATTACTGTGATCACTCCTATTGGTAAGTATTATTATTTCCTCGATCGGAATCACAATTTGGCTCAAGTGGTCTACCCTGATGGTCGTCGTTTTAAATATGTTTATGACCCTAAGTTTCAGGGTGGTGATATTCATAACTTGACTTCAAAATGGCAGTTTAATCAGTCTCAAAAAAAGTTTAAGTTAATTTCTCAATGGCAATATGACAATCAAGATCGAGCTGTTTTAAGCCAACATGCTAATGGTGTGGAAAAGGTATCAATTCAATATGATGCTAGAACCCATCAAAATATGCCGGCAACTTATGCAGGGAACAAACCCGTCTTTAAAAATATTGTAACCAATAGTCTGGGGCAAAAAACAACTTATTCTTATCAGATTGATGGTACTCAATTTCATTTACTAGAAAGTTTTGGAGCTGGTTGTAGTAGTTGTGGTGAAGTCAATAAACGATATCGTTTTAATGCTCAAGGACTCGTTAATTATGCTGCTGATCTCGATTCAACAGGTAAAGTTATTCGAGCGATTGACCTAAAATATAATGATCATGGTGAGGTCATCGCAAAAACTGTATCGGGTACTGGTTTAACTTCTCAGACCACAACCTATGAGTATGAATCTTATCCAATACAGCAAGGAAATCAACACTCATTCGTCAATCCTCTGCTTACTCAACTGGATAAGCAAGATTTCCGTCGTTTAAAAGCTGAGTCACATCCGAGTGTTGTTTCTGGAAAGCAATATCGAAAAAGCTATACTTATAATCAAAACAATCAATTAATTGCAATTAAAGAAACCGGATTCTCGCCTGTAGGAGAAACTTTAGTTCGGGAAACTCGTTATGGTTATGATGCTCAAGGACGACTCAGTTGGGAAGATGGTCCTCTGCCTAACGGGAAAACTAATTCGCCTAAAGATAGTGATGTTCGTATTTTTCAATATAACAATGCTGGTCAGTTACAAAGTCTTGAATTACCGGGTCAGCAGAAAATTCAAGTCTTATCATTTGACCCTCTCAATCGTCCTAAAAATGTCAAGATTACTGACGGAAGTCGATCTGTTCAAATTGATCTAAGTTATTACAATTCAGGTTTAGAGGTGTCAAAATATGTTTATCATGCAGATAATCAAATTCATAGTATAGAAAACCATTTTGATGAATATGGGCAACTTATTTCAACAAAAAATGGTTTACAACAAACTAATTTCGATTATGACGTTATTGGTCGCCTGATTAAAACTCAAAATCCAAATGGTTTAACTCATACAAGACAATACAATTCTGAAAATATTGTAACAAATGAAATAACAACAGACCAATATGGAAAGTTAATTCAGAGTCTCGATCATAAATTTAATGTTAGTAATGACACTCTTTCTGTAGAGGCCACTGATACATTAGGTTTGCTCTCCAAAACTTTTCAATCTGGGATGTTTATAGAGCAACAAGATGCTTTAAAGCGCCGTTTCATTCAGCAAGTTGATGGTCTTGGTCGTGCTGTCTCATCACAACTTCAAAGTCCAAATAACCAGCTTATTAGCTCAACAAACTCTTCTTTTAAACATGGACATGCATCACAGTACTCTGCTGGTTTACAACAGAATAAATGGATGGATGACTTTGGAAGAACAATAGCAACTCAGTCTCCTGGAACAGGAGTAAAATTATATCGCTTTAACGAGGTAGACTTAGCAGTAGAAATAATTGATGAGAAAGGTCTTATTCAAAAAAATAAGTATGATTATGCACATCGCCTAATTGAATCTTCAATTAAAAATCCTCAAAACCAAGCTGAAACTATAATTCAAAAAACTGAATTTGATGGTTCAAAACCAATTCGTCAGACTAGTCAGGATGAAGTACAACTTTGGCAATATGCACAAGATGGTAAGTTACTCCACCATACAACAGCTCAGCTCGATACATCTCCAGGTAACAAACATATTCAACCGATTAACTTTATTACTCAACCACAACTACTTAATAAAATTGATCATCTTTTATTTGAAAAAAGGGAAAATAAAGACTTACCAATAAGTTCATGGGCTGAAGATTATGAATATGATAAAAATGGTTTACTGAGTAAAGAAATACGTCGTGATTTAACCATTCACTATGACCGAGATACTTTAGGTAAAATTACGTCTTTACAGTTAACCAAAAATGGAAAGACAGCTTCTGTTGATCAAATTCAATGGAATAGCACTGGACAATTGACCCACTACCGTTTGTCAACAAATCAACAGTTGTGGCGCACTTATGATAGCCGTGGTCGTTTGATTCAACAACGTTGGTATAGTCCTAGACCACAATCTTGGTGGGAACGTTTGATTGTAAAAATAAAATACCAATGGTTAGGCCAAAGTTTACCTGAGTCAGAAATTCAAACTTCAAATTATGTGTATGATCAAGCTAATCGTTTAATTTATAGCAATGAATCCGGACATCAATTTTATCAATATGACGATAAAGATCAATTAATTGCTATATGGAATAAGAACACCCAGACTAAGCGCGTAAGTTCATGGTATCCAGTCCAAGTTTATGCCTATGATGCTCAAGGCAATCGTCATCTACAATGGCAAAAAGCTGAAAAACAAAACCCTGAAACCATTCACCTTTACCGTTATGGTAAAAACGGAGATGCATCAGTACAGTTATTAGGCGTTTCTCAGCATATTGTTCATCAAGGTGAAATGAAACCTGGTCAATTAACTCGTATTGCTGCTTACACTCCTACCGGTCAACCCCATATTTGGTGGCAAGCTGAGCCTCAACAAATAAATACTGTTTTAGATTATGTTCCTTCTGCAAATAGCGGTGCCCCACTATGGGATACGTCATCTACTTCTTGGCGTGGAACAAATGATCAGAATCATAATGTATCAATAGATCAACAGTTCAATCAACAAGGTTTAATTTCTAAACGAGCTGTGGCGTTTAATACTCAAAATCAACAACGTGAGTTTTCTCAACGTAATGGCTATGTGAATGGTATTCGTATGTGGGAACAGCAGCGTTTACGTATGCCAAATGAAACAATCTCAGATATTCATGCCCCTGAAATTCAAGATGTTGTTGTTGATCGTGATTATGTAATACTCGCAGGTTTACCCGTGATGCAGTTTAGTCAAATTTCAACTCAAAAACAGAATGAGCAATTAGATACAGCTTCTGCTTCTTTTAATGCAGTTCAATTCAATCGTATTGGTGCACCAGTAAAAGTATACGATGAAAATAATACTACCCGTTGGCAAACAGACTATTCGCCATTTGGTGAACGTCTAAATACGGTTAGCACGCATAATAACGAAGCAAAGTTAATCCGTGTTGCAGATCATTTACCTATTTCCCAGTCTATAGATGATTTGCGTTATATGATATCGATTCGATTACCAGGACAAAATGAAGACCCGATTACTGGATTGTATGACAATGGTCATCGTCAATATGACCCAACTGTAGGACGATATTTAACACCAGACCCGATGGGTACAGTTGACGGTTTAAATCCTTATTTGTATGTAGGAAATAATCCGTTAAATAAAGTTGATCCTTATGGGCTATATCAAACTGATATGCATTATTACATGACTTACTTCTTAGCAATTACTGCTGGGATTGATTCTGATAATGCTAGACGGATTGCTTTGGCTACTCAGTTTGTAGATACCAATGATAATACAAGCCCTTTTGACGATGAGGCAGGCCCAGTTTCAAGCCTTTACAACAATTTTAGGACACAAAGATTAGAATACTATCATTTTACCAATAATAGATTTGCAAAAATTCAACCCTTCCAAGGAATGGAACTTGGTAGTTGGGATTTAGAGAAACCTAAAGGTATGTCAGATGCCGATTATCTAAAATGGCGTCTGACATCAAATTTAAATAATATCCCACAACTTATAGCATTAACTACAAACTACAATAAAGCAGCGGAATGTGGAAATCTAAACTTAAGCATGCAGTTCTTTGGAGAATATTTACATGCATTTGAGGATACATTTGCACATCGTGATCAGAATAATGATCCTTTTGGTGTAAATGCTGGTTTTGGTCATGGAGCATATGGTTCAAATCCTGACTTTACTTTCAATCATTATGGACAATTTAATATTCCTCAGAATTTAGTTGGCTATGGAGATTGGACAGTTAATGAAACTCGATCGCTGCTTGAACAAGAAAAAGTCTATGACAAATTGGTTAAATACCGAAATACGGTTTTAAACACACCTGATAGTGAGGTTAAAGTAGTACCTTGGAATGAGCTCAAAAGCTATTTAGCCATTTATAATGCAATACCAGAAAAATTAGATTATGAAGCTGAAGTTGGATCTTTAGACAAGCTGAGTGAAAAAATAACTTATTTACAGGCCCTACTTAATGGCTCACCTATCAACCAAAAAATTTATGCTTATAATTCTGTAAAAAAGGAAAATGAACTTATTCAGACTCAATCTATTAAAACCAATTGGGGATATAAGCCGAAGAAAAGTGAAAAATTTGAATTAATTAAATTTATAGATAAAGACGATAATCAACTTTTTGATAAAAATAAAAATGCTGCTAGTGGTTATGTAGCGGATAAGGATGGTTACTTAATCTCCCAAGCTATTACCAACCGAATTGAGGTATTTAGAACCTTAAGTAAAGCAGATAAAGAAAAATATACCAACCTGGTATGGGATACATCTGTACAGAAATATATAGATAGAGATGCAGAAGGCAAAACAATAGAATCCGCTATTCAAAATTACCGCTTATCTACAAAATCGATATCTAACTTACAATCTAGCCCATTCACTATTACTGGTACACCACCTGTAACAAAATAAGGAATATATTTATGAAAAAATCAATCCCCTTTTTAGGTCTTTTACTGTTGTCAAGTTGTTCATTTGCTGAACAAGAAAGACCCTCTATAGAATATAACTTTCCAGTATGTGGACAAAGTATATTGAATGAAAAAAATATAACTAAAGTCTGCGCAACTCGTGATTTTACTGCCTTAGAGCCAAGAAAACGAAAAAGGAATTGGTTGGCATTTATGGCTGCCGAAGGAAGTGGTAAATACTATGGGCCAATAGATCGAATTGGTGAAATTTTAGTGTTCCAAAATCAAGAGCTTGACATGCAAGGACATGTTTGGGATTTCTCTAAACAGGGGATTTCAGGATTAACCTTAAGGGGACATGATAGTATTATTAGAAATGGGATTATTTTAAATGCCTCTGCTACTTTAGGGGGAGGTTATATTCCACCAAATTTTTCAACAGGTGAGCAAAAAAACAATGATGTAACAAAACATGGATTTTTATATGCAAAAGAATATAGTTTAGGAGTATATCAAGGATCTATTGAAAATTTTTATTTTAAAGATATGAAAATTACATCGTATAATTTTAACCTTCGGTCATATGGAGGGGGAGTATTTAGTTCACAATTTATTTTAAAAAATAGAATGAATGTTTATGGTTCAAAAGCCACTATTCTAAATAATAAAATCATATCAAATGCAGAACTGAGAGAGGAGAACTCACTATTTCCTTTAATAAAGATTAACAAATCTAATTTTATAGCTCACTCTCAACAAATATTTCCTGATGCAAATGATGATAGCACTGCTATTCCGAGTGCTCTCTATGTCAAATTTTCCCCTGACACAGTTATTGATGGAAATACATTTACTCTTACTCAAAAAAATGATCAAGCCTATGCCATTGTACTAGACCACTCCCCGCGTGTTCGAATCACGAATAACACTTTCAATGGTTTTAAAGTTCCAATTCTAATGGATCAATGGAGTTCTATTGTCGATGAAAAAGGCAAGGAAATTAAGCCAGAACAATTTACTGGTTATGGAAATATTATCAATCCTAACGAATTCGCAGGTCATGTGACTATGAATCGTAAAGGTGAGATCGTTAAAGAATAATTCGCTTGGTTCAACACCACAAGAAACTGCAAAATGAAAAAATATTTAATCGCTATTAGCTGTTTAAGCATTTCTGCTTATGCTATAGCAAAAGAAAGACCCTCTATAGAATCTAACTTTCCAGTATGTGGACAAAGTATATTAAATGAAAAAAATATAACTAAAGTCTGTGCAACTCGTGATTTTACCGCCCTAGAGCCAAGAAAACGAAAGAGGAATTGGTTGGCATTTCTCGCTGCCGAAGGGAGTGGTAAATACTATGGATCAATAGACCGAGTGGGGGGAATTTTAGAGTTCAAAAACCAAGAGCTTGACATGCAAGGACATATTTGGGATTTCTATAAACAGGGGAATTCAGGATTAACCTTAAAAGGGCATGATAGTATTATTAGAAATGGTATTATTTTAAATACTAATATCGTATTGGGTGATTTATATTCTCCTCCAAATTTTACGAAAAATTCACAAATTAATAACTTAAATATTGAGAAATTTGGTTTTTTATACGCAAATAATACTTATGATTGTAAGAGATTAGGGAGTTATTCTTGCGAGAATAGTAATCTATTAGAAAATATATTTCTTAAAAATATTAAAAATAAAGCAAATGATTTAAGTCTACAATCATGGGGTGGAGGAATTATTAATTCAGAATTTGTTTTAAAAAATGGAATGAATATTTATGGTTCAAAAGCTACAATTCTAAATAATAAAATCATATCAGATGTAGAACTGAGAAAAGATAATTCACTATTTCCTTTGATAAAGCTTAACAAATTTAATTTTATAGATCACTCACAACAAATATTCCCTGATGTGGATGATAGCACTAGTATTCCGAGTGCTCTCTACGTTAAATTCTCCCCTGGCACAGTTATTAATGGAAATACATTTACTCTTACTCAAAAAAATGATCAAGCCTACGCCATTGTACTAGACCACTCCCCGCGTGTTCGAATCACGAATAACACTTTCAATGGTTTTAAAGTTCCAATTCTGATGGATCAATGGAGTTCTATTGTCGATGAAAAAGGCAATGAAATTAAACCAGAGCAATTTACTGGTTATGGAAATATTATCAATCCTAACGAATTCGCAAGTCATGTGACTATGAATCGTAAAGGTGAGATCGTAGTAAAGTAATGATATTGAATATAAATATTATTGCTTTCAGCAATGATATCCTTACCATGAGCTAACTCTCTGCCCACTGAGTTCGATGAGCAGAGATTAAAAAAAGCCTCGTAATGAGGCTTTTTTTATGGGGTTTAAAATAATAAGATTTCTAATAAAACCACTAAAATTTATTTAAATATAATCAACCTTTTGCGCTTTTAAAATATCAAGCTGCAACATCTTTTTCTTTTTATATTTATAGGCAACGAATAAACCAATAAACCATACTGGTGAAAACTCTAAAGCAATCAGCGTATCATGATCTAAAGCTAAAATGACAATCGTAAAAACTAAAAATAGCATCGTCAGCCATGCCATAAATAAGCCACCTGGCATTTTATATTTTGACTGGATATGTAATTCAGGGCTTTTCTTACGATAATAAATATATGACATAACAATCAGCATAAATGTAAAAATACATAAAATTGAAGTGAGTGCTGAAATAATCGTAAATGCAGTCATGACATTTGGAACAATAAATAAAATAGAAGTTCCAAGCGTTACACAAGCCATTGAGAACACAAGCCCTCTAATTGGAACTTTTCTTTTAGATAACTTACTAAAGCTTTTCGGTGCATCATTGTCTAACGCTAAACCGTATAACATACGGCTGGTTGCAAAGATTCCACTATTTGCCGAAGAAAGAGCTGAGGTTGCCACAACGAAGTTAATTAAACCTGCCGCAATTGGTAAGCCAACTAACGTAAACATTTCCACAAATGGGCTTTTTTCTGGTGAAATTTTTGCCCAAGAGGTAACTGCAATAATACAAACCAATGCGCCTACGTAGAACAATAAAATACGTAAAGGAATAGAATTAATGGCTTTAGGAAGTGAGGTATGCGGGTCTTTGGTTTCAGCAGCAGTTGTACCAACAAGTTCGATACCCACAAATGCAAATATGGCAATTTGGAAGCCCGCTAAGAAACCTGTTACACCATAAGGAAACATAGATTGTGTTTCAAACAAATGGCTCATTGAGGCCTTAACCCCATTTGGAGAAGTAAACCCGGTCCCAATTAAATAAATACCAGCAAGAATAAATAGAATAATTGCAGTAATTTTGATGAGTGAGAACCAAAACTCGAGTTCACCAAACAGCCGAACGGCCACAAAGTTGAGTATGGTTAATATGGCTAATGAAGTAAATGCGGGGATCCAGACCGGTAAATCGGGATACCAAAACTGCATGTACCCTCCAATCACAATCACATCGGCAATCGCTGTAATAATCCAGTTACACCAATACGACCAACCCAGAAAAAATCCTGCCCATGGACCTAAATAAGCGGTTGCAAAATCGGCAAATGTTTTAAAGTTCGTGTTGGCAAGCAATAATTCACCCATTGCTCTCATCACGAAGAAAAAGAAAAAGCCAATAATTAAATAGGTTAAAATAATTGAAGTCCCAGAAACACTTAATGTTTTTCCAGAACCCATAAATAATCCGGTACCAATTGCACCGCCAATCGCAATCATTTGAATATGACGATTGGTCAATGAGCGTTGCAACTTTTCCTCCTCTTGCTCAGTCATATGCTGACTGCCTAGGAGGTCTCCTTCCAGGAACTGCTTTCCTTTATTATTACTCATGTAATATTAACTCCAATTTATAGCAACCGTTATAAATATGTTTTAATAATATGAGTGACATGAGCTTCGATTGGACCGAATAAATCATCTTACAAATATTATTAAAACCACTTATAATTTAGTAAATTCCATTTTTAAATCTTAAAATAGTTATTTAAAACAATAAAATATAAACCATAGAATTATCCCGTTATGCCTCACCATCTTAATATCTAAAATGAAATAACAAGTTCCATTCATTCAATTAAGATGATGTATATCCATATCAATTTTTTGACTCAGGGATAATATAATATTCCTCATAAAATGTGGTGAGTTATAAAAACTCACTGCCTAATTAACCGCCATTTGCAAATGCTGAGTATTTTCCAGCCTATTTATGGCTTTTGATTTTGAAGTCTGGTGAACATTAATACTCAATATTCGAACTTCTGCCCCATTTTGAATATTTAACTGTTTGGCCTGCTCTAAACTTAGCTGTATTCGATTTTGATAAGGTGTGCTGTACACCACAATTGCCCGATAATTTTCATAATCATCATTGGCCACAATATAGGGTTCATCACCTGAACTAAGAGGAATAGACTCTACAACTTGTACAGTTAAAATCTGGCTTTCTTTAATTGCTCGTAAATTTTCAATATCTGCTTGCAGCGTTGCACCACCATCAAAAATATCTATATAGCCTTTGTAGCGTAGTCCTTCTTCAAGCAAGAGATTGTAGGCTGGTCGAGTATTGGGGTGAACAATTCCAATCGCGGCTTTAGCATCGTCAGGCAGCATATCAACATAGAGTGGATGTCTTGGCATCAACTCGGCTATAAAAGCCTTTTGTCCCACCCCACTCAAATAATCGGCTTTGGTAAATTCAATATTAAAAAACTTATGGCCTACCGCATTCCAAAATGGTGACTGCCCATTTGCATCAGAGTATCCACGCATTTCGGCAACAATCGTTTCTTCAAAATATTGGCGAAAGGCAGAGAGAAACAAAAAACGGACTTTAGATAAAAATTTGCCATTTTTATTTAAGCGATAGTCAGGATCTAAAAATAAAGTACAAAGCTCACTACAGTTAGTATGGTCATTACTCAAATACAAAGTAGGTAAAGCGTTATAAACACTTAACGGTTCTGAAGCATGAACTTGGGTTCCTACATGGAAATTGTACCAAGGCTCTTTTAAACCAAGTGCGACTTCAATTCCGCAAACCCCGACAACTTTGTTGAGTTCAGTATCTTCTAAAACAAATAAGTAAACCTGATCTGCTTTCGGTAATTCGCCTGCTACTGTTTTACATGCTCGTTCAATACGTGCAGCCAACTTTTCCATATTTGGCTGCAAAGATGTCAAACCAAAACCCGCTTTTTGAGCCAAAAGGTAAAGATCATTAACATCCTTAGGTTCAATGTAGCGAATAATCATCATGCGGCTTGTTCATCCTTTTGAATTTCTACAAAGCGAGCAAGTGCACGTTCGAAGCGTTTTAGACCCTCATCAATATCAGCAAATGGAATAATTAAAGACGGCGTAAAACGTACAACATTTGGTCCAGCAATCAGGCTCAGTAAACCTTCCTCACCCGCAAGGTTATTAATATCTTTTGCTTTACCAGCGAACTTGTCTTTTAAGGCACAACCTATTAGCAAACCTTCTCCACGAATCGTTTTAAAGACTTCATATTTTTCATTTAATTGATTTAAAGCGTTTTTATAGTAGTCATGACGTTCTTTGACGCCGTTAAGCACTTCTGGTGTATTAATAAACTCGAATACAGCCCCTGCAACCGCACTTGCTAATGGATTACCACCGTAAGTCGTACCGTGTGTGCCTACAGAAAAATGCGGTGCAAATTTATCAGTTGTTAACATTGCACCGACCGGGAAACCACCACCCAATGCTTTTGCAGTCGTAAGTACATCTGGTGTAACACCAGAGTTCATGTAGGCATAAAGTGCACCTGTACGGCCGACACCAGTTTGTACTTCATCAAAAATAAGTAAGGCACCAAACTGATCACACAGTTCACGTAAACCTTTTAAAAATTCGATATCAGCCGGAATAACTCCGCCCTCACCTTGTACAGGCTCTACAATTACTGCACAAGTTTGTTCATTAATGACTGCTTTAGCTGCTTCTAAATCATTATAAGCAACATGGCTAATACCGTTTGGAAGTGGTGCAAAGTCTTGTGAATATTTTGGCTGACCACCTGCTGAAACGGTAAATAAGGTACGGCCGTGAAAAGCATTATTAAATGCCACAATGCCACTTTTACCCGCCACACCGCTGTCGAGTCCAACTTTACGCGCAAGCTTTAATGCTGCTTCATTCGCTTCTGCACCTGAGTTACAGAAGAATACTTTGTCTGCAAATGTATGTTCGGTGAGTTGTTTAGCAAGGCGTAGAACTGGTTCATTGGTATAACCGTTACCTACATGCCAAAGTTTTGTTGCTTGTTCTGTTAATGCATTTACTGCCACTGGATGCGCATGGCCTAATGCGTTTACTGCAATCCCGCCTGCAAAATCGATATATTCTTTATTTTGTTGATCCCAAATACGTGAACCTTCACCACGTACCGGAATGAAATTTGCCGGTGCAAAAACTGGAACCATCCACTCGTTAAAGTCGCTACGAGAAACTGCAAAATTATTCATCTTATCTAGTCCATTAAATTGAATTATTCGGGTGAGCTAATGTCCCTATTATTCAAAATCAAATTGATTCACAAAATTTGTAATTCAGCAAAAAATGAATTATTTTTTACCAATTTGATAATTGACAATGACATTATGGACAATATTGATCAAATTATTTTAGGTTTACTTAAAGATAACGCACGGATGTCTGTGACCGAGTTAGCCGAAAAAGTTCACGTCTCAAGAGCAACCATTAAAAAGAGAATGGAGTATCTTGAGACTTCGGGCATCATTACCGGATATACGGTTCGTTTTAAACCAAATGCCGAACGCAACGTTATCCGTGCATGGATGAGCATTATGGTTGAAGGCACCAAAGCGCAATCTGTGATTAAAGAACTACGCTTAGAAAGTGCGGTTGAATGTCTGCATAAAACCAACGGTAAATGGGATATTTTGGTTGAGCTACGTTCCGACACTTTAGAAAACTTCGATAAAGTATTAGAACGAATCAGGAATATTTCAGGTATTTATAACAGTGAAACTAGCATTCTGCTTGCGAGTCATAAGACCTGATAAAGCACTTTAACTTCAAAGAATAAGAATTGATGAGCTAAGCATAAAGTTTGGCTCACCCTCCCATTCCTACAAAGAAATTTCCTTAAGTACCCTCTATGAAAATTAAAAACCATCACAACCATAGTTCATTCTAAAAATCCTCAATAAATTTTTAATTTTTTTTAAATAATCAAATCAAAAACTTAAAATCCAATTTGATTTAAATTCCCACTTTTTTCACTTACTACCCTCATCAAGGCATTTGACAGAAAAATTAAAACATAATACATATAGTATTATATGTTATATGTTAAAACCCAAGGACAAGGTATAAAAAAATGGCTAAAACTCAACTACAACACTTTATTAACGGCGAATATGTTGCTAGCAAAGGAAATGATTTCTTCGATTTGGTGAGCCCAGTGACTGGTGAAGTTTATGCACAGTCACCGAATGCAACCGATGCAGAAGTTGACGCAGCGTATGCAGCTGCAAAAGAAGCATTTAAAATTTGGGGACGCAGTACACCATCAATCCGTCAAAAAGCATTGCTTAAGTTAGCAGATGCTATCGAAGCAAATGCGGAGCGCTTGATTGAAGCGCAAAGTCGCAATACGGGTCAGTTAAAACACTTAATTGCATCTGAAGAAGTCGGTGTATCGGCAGATCAAGTTCGTTTCTTTGCAGGTGCTGCCCGCTTACTCGATGGCTCAGCAACTGGTGAATATTTAGAAGGTTTAACGTCTTCTATTCGCCGTGAACCCATCGGTGTAGTTGGGCAAGTCACTCCTTGGAACTATCCACTTATGATGGCAATTTGGAAAATTGCTCCTGCCTTAGCTGCTGGTAACACAGTGGTACTCAAACCAAGTGATACAACACCTGAAAGTACCCTTTTACTGGCAGAAATTGCTGCACCATTTTTCCCTAAAGGCGCATTTAACGTGGTGTTAGGCCAAGCACAGGTAGGCTCAAAAGTGGTATCTCATAAAACGCCTGCTCTCGTTTCTATTACAGGTTCAGTCCGTGCAGGTTTACAAGTTGCAGCTTCTGCTGCGGCAAATTTAGCGAAAGCCCACCTTGAACTTGGCGGTAAAGCACCAGTACTGGTTTTTGAAGATGCCGACATTGATAAAGCCGTTGAAATGATTGCTTTAACAGGCTATTTCAACGCAGGCCAAGACTGTACTGCTGCAACACGTGTCATTGTGGCTGAATCTGTTCATGATGAGTTTTTAAGAAAGTTAGTTGAAGCTGCCAAAAATACCCGTTTTGGTGATCCAGATGATCAAGATGCACTTTATGGTCCACTTAACAATGCTAACCAATTAAAAAATGTTAAAGCCTTTATTGACAACTTACCTGCTCACGCCAAAGTTGAAACAGGCGGAAAACAAGCAGACCGTCCAGGCTTCTATTTTGAACCGACTGTTATTAGTGGTTTAAAACAACATGATGAAGCCATTCAAAAAGAAATTTTTGGACCAGTGATTACCGTTCAAAAATTTACCGATGAAAATGATGCGATTGAAAAAGCTAACGACGTTGAATATGGCCTAGCTTCAAGTGTGTGGACCAAAGATCATGCTCGCGCAACTCGTCTGTCACGTGAACTCAATTTCGGTACAGTTTGGATTAATACCCATATTCCTTTAACCGCAGAAATGCCACACGGCGGTTTCAAAAAATCAGGTTATGGTAAAGATTTATCTGGCTACGGTTTTGAAGAATATACCCGCGTTAAACATGTGATGAGTTCAAACGAATAATAACAATGAGTTTTGAAAGGAGATCAAAATGAATAGGCAAGAAATGAAAGACTTGGTGACTAAAGCCCATCACGAGCTATTTAATTTGCACGACACCACTGCTTTGGACCGTTATTTTTCTGAAGACTTTATAGAACACTCACCACTCGTTGCAAACGGTATTTCAGGTCTTCGTCAATTAGTAGAAGATTGTCCCGATATGCAACACGAAGCTGTACGTGTACTAGCGGATGGTGATTTGGTTGCAATTCATGGCCGCTTTCAAGGCTTAGATGAAAACCCTTTGGTTGGCTTTGATATTTACCGAGTAAAAGACGGCAAAATTGTAGAGCATTGGGATGGTCTTGTAGCAGAAGCAGCACCAAATGTGAGTGGTAGAACCCAATTAGATGGCCCGACTGAAATCGTAACTCACCATGACCCAGAGAAAAACCGTGAGATTGTGACCTCGTTCTTTAAGGAGTCATTAATTGATGGAAATTACGATGCCTTTAAAGAATACACCCACGGCGATCAGTTCATTCAACATAGTCCAGATATTGGAGATGGGGTTAAAGCCGTCATTGATTTTTTGAACAATATCCGTAATGAAGGACAAGGTTTGGTATACTCAAAAACGCATCGCTCCATTGCTGATGGTCAATTTGTATTGACTCATTCCGAAGGTAGTATTGCCGGAAATCGACATGCCTATTTTGAATTATGGCGCGTAGATAATGGCAAAATTGTTGAACTTTGGGATGCAATACCAGCTGTGCCTGAAGATGAACAGGCTGTCCATGGTTATGGCGTGTTTTAATAATTATTTATCCGCTTCATTAAGCTAAGTCTTTTGACTTAGCTTTTAGAGAATTCGCCATGTCAGCATATACGATAATTTTTGCACCTATTGCTCAAGCAACTCGTTCGGAACAAGTTGTAGAACGCTTGGAAAATGCAATTATCTCTGGTTTGCTCAAAAGCAATGAACAACTTCCTAATGAGGCAGATTTAGCACGCTTAATGGGCGTTTCACCCATTACCGTTCGCGAAGCTTTAAATACTTTACGTGTAAAAGGTTTAATTGATACACGTCGCGGCAGAAATGGAGGAAGTTTTGTTTGTGAGCTACCTTCAGATTTACTGTTAAACCAACATCCATTGCGCCAAGCTTCAAATGAGTATCTTGCCGATTTAGGCGAGTTTCACAGTGCAATTTTAAGTCATAGTGCATATTTGGCCGCTCAAAGAACCACAGAATATGAACTAGGCAAAATAAAAGAATTGATTGAACAATTTGAGAAAGCTGTTGAAGCAGACACACGCGCACAGCTTGATTTACGTTGTTTGCTGACACTCACCTCATTTGCCCAATCTGCAAGACTGGCAAATCAGGAACTCACTATTCAGGCTGAATGGGCTCCCCTTATTGCCGTGCTTTATCAAGATGATGATTTTCACCGTGAAGTTGTAAAGCAATATCACCATCTTTTGTCGTCTTTTGTTGAAAACAATGAAAATGAAGCTGTGATTCAAGCCAGAAAAATAGTTTCAATGCTCACTGACCAAATGCTTCGCTATAAGTTATCGAGTGAATAAAAATAATAAATGAGATGGCTTATCAATAATCAAGTTAGGAATATGGAATTTTAGGAGTTATCGGAATGACCCAGCACTTAGATATAGAAGAGCTTCAAAATTTATTAAAAAGTGTTGTTGAGGAAACAACAACAATTACGGAAACACTGGCGAGTAAAGCAAGCAAAATTCTGTCAAAACACGCTTCTGAAAAAAATGCTGATATTAAGCTTTCAACTTCAGAACGCTCTGCTTTACAGAAGGAAATTAAAAATGCGCTAAATCAGAGCCATTATAGTCAAGGAACTGGTTTTGCAAGTTATAGTCCAGCAACGCAAGACGAGCAAGACTACTGGACACTCGAATGGTGGTATAAAAAAGAAGATCAGTTACAACAAGCGAAACTTGAAAACTACCAAAATGCGCAGCGCTTTTTAGATTTCCGCTCTTTTGAATGGTTCCACAAACCTGCTCAAGATAAAAGCCCGTGCATACATGGCCCTTATGTTGATTATATTTGCAACGGCGCCTACACCATCACCATTGCTCACCCTGTCATGATTCATGATCAGTTTATTGGTGTCATTGCGACGGATATTTTAGTTTCGGCGCTTGAAAAACTACTTATGCCAAAACTCAAAAATATCAAGCAAAAAGCAGTCATTATGAATGATTCATCTCGGGTCATTACTTCAAACGACATTAGCATCAGAACTGGAACATTATTTAAAGAAAAGACCACTCAACAGTTTTTCTCGCGACCGTGTCAGTCTTTCCAGTTGGTCGTGATTTAAAAAGCAAAGAATATTGGTTCTTTATTCTCGCTTTAGTGTACCACCAAGGTGAAATAGCACTTTAAGCCTCTAGCTACTGTTCAAACTTTCCTCAATCAGACTTGTTTATTCAGGTCACGGGGAAGTTTTGGCCTAAAAATAGCATCGCCTTTCTGGATGAAAAGCAAAAACAACGAAATTTGAGGTTGAAAAGACATGGAAAATAAAGCGTCTTCCTTAAAAAAACTAACACTATGGCAAGTCACGATTATTGGTATTGCCTATATGACCCCCATGACGGTTTTTGATACTTTCGGGATTGTTTCCGGAATCACCAATGGTCATGTTCCTCTAGCATATTTACTCGCTTTAGGCACTATGCTGCTCACCGCTTGGAGCTATGCGAGGTTTAGTAAAAATTCAGAAAGATCAGGTTCGGCCTATAGTTATACTGCTGAAAGTTTAGGACCTAAAAGTGGATTTTTCGTTGGCTGGTGTTCTCTACTCGACTATCTGTTATTACCCCTTATTAATGTGTTACTGGCTGCAATTTATCTTACCGCCCTTATTCCAAGTTTACCGTACTGGTTTTGGGTACTGGTATCGGCGGGCCTTGTAACTTTAGTCAACTGTTTCCGTATTCGATTACTGGCTAATTTAAGCCTCGTGTTTGTGTTTGCACCGATCATACTCATGGTCATTTTTGTATATTTAGTCATTCGTGGTATTGGCTCGACTCAAGGTTATGAGCATGTGCTGACCTTGGCTCCGCTATGGCATGGCGAACAATCGCTATTACCGCTCGTTGCTGGCGCTTCGGTTTTATTTTTTTCATTTTTAGGTTTTGATGCAGTCACTACTCTTTCAAATGAAACCAAACAACCCACTAAAAATATTCCTCGAGCAGTCATGTTAACAACACTTACTGGCGGGCTTATTTTCTTCACAGCCGCTTGGTTTATTCAGCTTTATTTTCCAAACAATGTTCGTTTTCACCACCCTTCAGAAGCACTTCCTGAAATTGTGCTTTATGTCGGCGGTGCTTTGTTTCAGTCGATATTTTTATGCGGCCAAATTATGAACACAGTCGCCTCTGGTCTTGCCTCGCATGCCAGTGCTTCGCGTTTACTGTATATAATGGGAACTGACAATATTTTCCCTAAAAAGTATTTTGGGACTATCCATAGCTCTTTAGGTACGCCATTTTTCTCGGTTTTATTTGTCGGGCTTATTTCAATGTCGGCTATTTTTTTAGATTTAGCCCAAGTCGTAAGTCTGATCAGTTTTGGTGCGCTTGTTGCTTTTACGGCCGTCAACTTCTCAGTTTTTATGAAATTTTATATTAAAGATAAACAGCGCTTAGGTTTTAAAAATAAATTTCTAAACCTATTTTTACCGCTTTTATCGGTCATTAGCATTATTTGCTTATGGCTCAATCTCGACTCTTCTTCACTCATTTTTGGATGCTTCTGGTTATCTTTAGGCATTCTTTTATTCATCTATAAAACGATTAAAAAACAAAGTATTGCCATTAGTAATGCTTATTAATTTTTTAAGGAACTTCTCTATGAAAATTATTTCTAAACCTCAGCTTTTAAAAGACGTGGAATACAAACCAAGTAAATCTCTACAAGTAGGCAAAGAATGGAGTTGGTTAAATCCAAAACATGCGAAATTTGATACAGCCACGGTTAATGATGCATCGGTAGATAACCCAGCCAACTACTATGAAAGCTCACTGTCTGATTGGCATACCTTTGATAGTTTAAATGCTGACATTGAATGTGATGTCGTGGTTATTGGTGGTGGTTTATTAGGTTCATCGACTGCCCTACACTTAGCTGAACAAGGTGTAGATACGGTTTTGTTAGAAAAAAACCGCATTGGTAGTGCAGCTTCTGGCCGAAATGGTGGACAACTTACTCCTGGTTTAGCACGCTGGGAAGCTCAAGAAATGGCCGATCGCTTAAGCTATGAAGATGCCAAAAAACTGTGGCATTTTACCTCTACGGAGGCCATGCAACTGATTGATGACATCTCGGAAAAATATCAACTCAACTTTGACCGAAAATACGGCCATATTACTGCTGCCGTTCATGAAGGACATTTAGTTGGCTTAACACAGGGTGCCGATGCCCGAAAATACTTAGGTGAAGACCATACTCGCATTGTGGGTAAACACGAACTCATGGACTATATTAAATCTGACTACTATACAGGCGGTTTAATTGATGAGTTAGGTGGACAGATCCATCCTTTAGCTTTGAATCGTGGCTTAATTTATGGCTTTTGCCAAAACGGCGGTACTGTTTATGAACAAACCGAAGTCATCTCAATAGAAGAAAAAGCAGATGGCATTTATGTTCAAACAGCAAATGCTGTCGTAAAAGCTAAAAAGTCTGTGGTATTGGCAGTACACCATGCTTCATTTAAACTTTTATCAGAGCAAAGCAATACCACTATTCCGTTTTACACCTATGTCGCGACCACCGCTCCTTTAGAGCTTGATACCAAAGAGCTTCTGCCATTTGGACATCCGGTTTATGACACTCAATTCCAGATTGATTACTACCGACCTGTGTTTAATAACCGTTTACTGTTTGGTGGACAAGGTACAGGAACATGCTGGGGTCCAGAAAAAACTTTAAATTATCTAGAGCATCGAATTCATACCGTATTCCCACAAATTAAAAATCTAGAAATGGATTTTGTCTGGAGTGGAACTACTGATTTAACCGTAAATGGTGCGGTTGATAGTCGTAAGTTTGGCAATAAATTCCCGATTTATGCTGTTCATGGCTGGAGCGGTCACGGCGTGGCACAAACAGTACGTATTGGTAAAGCCATCGCAAATGACTTTGTTGGTCAATCGAATGACTTTGAAATGTTATCTAAAATTGACCATCAAAATATTATCTTTGGTCGTACGCTTGCCCCTGTCGTTATTCCACTCGCTAAAAGTATGTATGGCATCGGTGCAATGATTAACCCAGGCAAAATGGTATCTTTCTAATTTATAAAAACGACATTCTCTAAAAAAGGATTCGTACAGATTTGTGCGAATCTTTTTATATAAGCCCAATATTAGTTTTCAAACTAGGTTATCCCTATTCAATCTATTACAATAGCATCGGCTTTTTTAGACAGCGCATAGTATTTTGAGTAACTCAACTTCCCAATTAAAACGTGGACTTAAAAATCGTCACATCCAGTTAATCGCTATGGGTGGTGCTGTGGGCACAGGACTTTTTTTAGGCTCTGCACAAGTCATTCAATCTGCTGGTCCTTCAATCATTTTAGGTTATGCCATTGTCGGTTTAGTTGCATTTTTAATTATGCGACAAATGGGTGAAATGATCGTAGAAGAACCTGTGGTTGGCTCTTTTAGCTACTTTGCACAGAAGTATTGGGGAAGGTTTCCCGGTTTTTTATCGGGCTGGAACTATTGGGTAGTGTACATTTTAGTGGCTATGACTGAGCTTACTGCTGTAGCCAAATATGTGCATTATTGGTGGCCTCATATACCTGCGTGGGTTTCGGTTTTATTTTTCTTTGTACTGGTCACTTGTTTGAACTTAGGCAATGTTAAATTTTATGGCGAATCTGAATTTTGGTTAGCCATTATTAAAGTTACCGCAGTCATTTCAATGATTGTGTTTGGCTTATATTTATTGCTTACAGCAGGCAACGACTCTATAGCGAGCTTTTCAAACCTATGGCAGCATGGCGGATTTTTCCCGCATGGGTTTTCGGGTTTGTTCTATATGCTCGCCTTTTTAATGTTTGCATTTGGCGGTATTGAACTGATTGGAATGACCGCTGCTGAAGCTGAGAATCCGGAAAAAAGTATTCCGCAAGCCATTAACCAAGTTATTTTTCGAATCTTGATTTTTTACGTGGCTTCCCTTGCAATTATTATGTCGCTAATTCCTTGGAACCAACTGGACCTCGGTGGTTTAGATAAAAGCCCATTTGTCATGATTTTTAGCCAGCTTGGTATTGGTTGGGCAGCACATTTACTTAACTTTATTATTTTAACTGCTGCGCTTTCAGTTTATAACAGCGGCATGTATGCCAACAGTCGTATGTTGTACGGACTAGCAGTCCAAGGCAATGCGCCTAAAGTTTTTGGACAAGTAAGCAAACAAGGTGTACCAACAGCCGCTGTTGTCTTCTCTTCTATCCTGATTTTTGGGTGTGTTTTACTTAACTATTTTGTACCAGAAGAAGCTTTAAGCCATCTTATGTATATGGCTGTTGCAGCTTTAGTTTTAAACTGGGCGATTATTAGCTTTACCCACTTAAAGTTTAAAAAAGCCATGAAACTTGACGGAAAAGTTGCCAAGTTCCCTGCTCTATTTTCACCTTTAAGTAACTATGTTGTGCTCGTTTTTATCGGCATGATTTTATATATTATGTGGACTCAAGGCTTTAAAGAATCGGTAATTTTAATTCCAATCTGGATTGCTTTAATGCTTGGTTTATATAAAGTTTTAAGGTTAGATAAATCACTCTGAACGTCCTAAAAGGCTTATTCAAACACAGAATAAGCCTTTCTTATTTTAGAGAACTATAAACAAGCTTACCCTCACTGCAAATCTAATCAAGCCAAATATTTATCTTGTTTCTGATCATTCACACATCACTTAGTCACTTCTAGGTACAGGTTATTCATTTAAAAATGGTGCTTAAGATCTTTTTAAGAGATGATTATTAAAGTACAAGTGTTTACATGATCTATAAATAATTGTGCCAATGTTCAGCTAAAATCGTGGCTGACTCGGTATATCGTTGCGATCACCAATCAGGAAAAAGACGCTTCGCCATAAGTCGTGCTCTTTACCCACTTTACTGATTTTGCTCCATTCACTGTGTCGCTTAATGATGAAAGACAGGAAAAATTTTATGGAAAAAACGCTGCAATGCCCAAAGTGTGGTTCTACAGAAATTGAAACACGTGATCATGACAAACTACTCAAAACCACTGGCGGTGTTTTACTAACAGCTGCGGGAACAACAGCGGGTACCGTAGGCGGTGCTGCAACAGGTGCTTCTATAGGAGCAGCGATTGGTACAGTTGCTGGACCATTAGGTGTAATTGTTGGCGGTACTGTAGGAACTTTTGTCGGTGCAATCAGTGCAGGTATTACTGGCGGTGTAGTGGGTAATATCTTTGGTAAAAAAGCAGGTGTAATGATCGACAAAAATATATTTCAGGACTACCGCTGCCTAAAATGCAAATACCGTTTTAAAGTAAAGAAATAACACTATTTCATTAAGCTTAGTTTTAAAGCTTTTCTCATAATTTTCAAACAAAGGAAAGTTATCATTTAGGTTGCTTTCCTCCCCCTCTTATCTCATCTAATTCAAAGAAAACTTAATTTAATAACAAACTTTTATCGACACTATATTTTATGTGTAAACTATAAAAATCAGTCATTTACTTTACGCTATTCATAAGATATGAAAGAATTACGGCCTCATATAACTTTTGAAATTTAAAATGAGAAAAATATTATTTTTAAGTTTAGTCAGTATGTTTAGCTCGTATAGCTTTGCAGAAGATAATAATTCGGTTTATAGAGGAATGGGTACTGGGCCTCAGGATTTTTTAAAGTTCCAAATACTCAAACAAAAAGGCTTTTTAGCCAAGAAACCTAATATTTCACGAGCAGACTATAACGATATATACAAACTGAAAAAGCCTTATGAATTTATGGGACAAAATGTTGTACTCATTTCAGATGAATATATGTCTGAATATGTTGGCTGTTGTGTGAGTGAAGGTTGGGGAGCTGTATTTAAGCAAACATCTAATTTGAAATTAATTGAAAAATTTGCAAAAACAAATCAATGTAGTGTCGGCCCTATAGAGTCAACAAGTGATTACTATGGCTTTAAAATTCGTTCTCTGCCAAAAGGTAATTATTATGAATTATCATGCCGTGAACGTGACTTAGCTCAGTCTGAATAGATAGGAATTGCCTAACAGGAGGATAATATTAAAGCAAATAATTAAAATTTTCCTCCTGCAGATATTAATTATTAAAAAGTTAATCCATCATATCAATTTACTAATTAAATTTAAATTTCAGCATATAAATTCTAAGGTTGGATTTAATCGATAGTTTAAAACCCACTCTTTAATTAATTAAGGACTATCCTCTTTATTAATAAGTTTCATTGAAAGTTTATTTCCACTACTACTCAAAACATATAAGTTTAAAATATACTTATCTTCTGAAAATTTAAAAGGTTGATTTAATTTCCTACACTCTTCAACAATTTTCCGATTATTCATCATTGACTCTTGCACAAGAATATACAATTTATCAGAGACCTCTTTAAAGCCAACAAAAAATAAGTTTTCATTTCCAAATTGGATTTCAGTTTTTACACGGTTATTTAAATACAAATTATAATAGTAATTATTATTATAAATTATTCTATCAACACAAACATCTTTTGAAAGAAAACAGTTATATTTATTATCTATATTCGAAAAATTATCAATAATATATAAAATAAAAAATATAAAAAAATTAATGCCATCGATAAGGTTTTAACAACTCTCATCACTCAACTCCTAAAGAAAAAATAAAT
>NZ_JBITPU010000023.1:0-34109 GCF_044684115.1 Acinetobacter sp. ABJ_C1_1
CAACTTAACATCAAATTCATCACTTAAAGCAATCAACTCAATTCCAAGTAACTGTTTTTCAACAAGTTTCTATCTGCATCACCGCCGATGGATGTGCATTATAGAGGATTAAGAACCCTTTGCAAGCGAAAATTAGAAACTTATGACTTGAGCGTTTACTTTTAAATCAACGACCAAGTTAAGATATTGTTTTATAACGATAATTATTTTGATTATTTATTTTTGACTTAAACAAGCCAGTATCATGTTCGATAATTCGCGTTTAAGTTGTTGTTCTGATATAAGAAAATTGTTCTGCATCTCATAACGTATCATGGTAAAAAGCACATTATTCATACTTACAAAGGATTTATGCTGTACTTTTCGAAGTCCTATGCTCTATCCGCAATAGGCTTTATCAGAATCGAAATAAGGCAAAAATCTTAGCGAGAATACATCAATAATTTTTAAAACCTAAAAATAAAAAAGGAAGCCTGTTAACCAGACTTCCTTTTCCAAATTTTAAAGAACTTATTGAGCTGATGAACTGTGCATGTGCATTTCAGCTTGATTCATTTGCTCATGTGTCTCCATCATCTGCTTATTTTTTTGACTAGGCATATAGTCAGGCTCATTGTTGATTGCCCAGTAAAAAATGATCATAAATAGTAAAGCCAAGATAGAAGCCACAATAAGTAACTTCCATCCCCACCAAGATTGTTCAGGCGATAATTTATTTGTCATTTCATTTCTCTCTTTAAATTAATTCTTTCAGTTCATTTAATTCGTTAAGCTGATTAAAATTTCATGCTCATACGAACCCAGTAATTTCTTCCGATATTATTGAACTGTTCCTCACTCGCAAATCCAAAGCCTGCACTTCCCGCTTTATTTAAGTGTTCGGTGTAGGTTTTATCTAATACGTTGTCAATGCCAACAGATACATCAATATCTTTACGAAGGTTGTAACTTCCGTTTAAAGAAAGGGTTGAAAAACCTTTACTTGGTTTTAGGTCATATCCCACGATATTACCTTGATGTAGACTCACACGGTTTTGCTCAGCAACAGCACGCCATAACAGACCTAAGTTATATTTGTCAGCTACATAGCGAATATTTAAGCGACCTTCCAAAGGGGAAATTTGAGGTAGCGGTTTGTCATCTGTGGTGTTTTTACCCCACGCATACATGGCACTCAAATCTGCCTGAATATGGTCGGTAAATTGATATCCAATACCCGCTTCTGCACCAGCAATCGTTGCGTCGACATTTTTTGCACCCGCAGTAATATCATGACTCATATCATGCCCATCCATTCCCATACTTGGATGATGGTGGTAACTCATTAAAATGTAGTCATCTACTAAGCCTGCATAAGCAGAAGCCCATGTATTTAAAGCTCCATGTTGCTGCTGGAAGCCCATATCGAGCTGTAATGTTTTCTCAGGATTCACACCGTTAAACGTATTGGTTGAGCCAGCATTACCGTGTTTAGGCGAGAAAAGCTCCCAATAATCAGGCATACGCTCTACATAACCTAAACCGATATAGCTTTTTAGGTCATGTTCAGGATGTTGATTTTCCCAGCGAACGAATGCACTCGGTAAAGTCTTTTCAAGTTTAGTATTAAAGCCTTTTGCCTGAGAATCGGCGCGTTCATCTTCAACTGTGACTCGATCTAAACGTGCACCTGTAACCAATTTGTTGAGATCGTTCCATTGATAACCAAGTTCACCAAAAGCACCATATGATTGAAAACGCATATCTTGACGATATGGAATATTCATTGAAGGCATATTTGGCGATGACATGCTACCGCCATGTTTATTAAATTGAGAATCTACACCTGTGATTAGGCTCCACTTATTCCATTCAGAGGTCATGGCTAAGCGCGAGTTTAGTGTACGACGTGTCACTTCCATTGCCATCGCGTTTGGCATGAGCATGGTCATACCACCATGGTTCATTTCAACTAATGGCGGTGTGCGCAAGCTAAAGTTATCCATAATATGGTCGTTATAGCTGTAGTTCACCTGCCCTTCAATTTTCTTAATGACATCAGTGATATTTTTCTTTTCGAACCGCAGACCTAAACTTTCTCGCGCAAATTGAGATCCGTCCATTGAACGTCCAGCATAAAGCGATTCACCATCAGATTTTCCACCTGTGAGTTCAATCCATGTATCTTCATCTGGAGTAAAGCCAAGCGCTACATCAGCATTCCACTTCTTCCATGCTGATGGCACGGTATTACCATCACCATCTTGATAACTATTAGACTCTGAACGGTTGGCATTTAAACGAATATATTTTTTTTCATCGCCAATTGCCGCCTCAACATTATGGTCAATACGTCCATATGAACCTAGCAAAACACTTGCTTGCCCACGATAAGGTTTTTCAGAGGTAAGTTTCTCAGGTTGACGTTCAAAAAGTACCGTAGCTGCCGAACCTGTATTGGCATATTGAACAGTTTGTGGACCTTTAATGACAGAAATACGGTCATAACTTTCTGGTGAAATATAAGAAGTTGGAGCATCCATACGGTTTGGACATGCACCTAAGTTCTCTGTGCCGTCCGTTAGAATTTTGATGCGTGAACCAAACATGCCTCGGAATGTCACATCACCATTGGTTCCACCGCTTTGTATTGAGTTAAAACCCATAATACTTTGTAGATAGTCTGCCCCATCTGTAGCAGGTACTGGCTGAATTGGCTGTTTCGGGTCTGCATGTACGATCAAGCCATTTGCATCGTTACCTTGTTGTGCTGTAACAACAATAGGTGCTAATGAGTGAAGTGTGTTGGTATCGGCATCATTTTTTTCTGAGTCGGCAAACACTAGACCCGAATGAGAGACAGCAAGCATCGCAACCCATAAAGGTTGTAGTAAAAATTTAGAATGTGGCATTTTTATAAGCTCTAAAACATAAATAAAGTGATATTGAAGTCAATCAAGACCCCAACAAAAAATTGCTTTTATTTATGCAAATAGAGGCGGTGCACGCCCTTGTGGGAGTAAGAAGAGTCGCTGTAGCGCAAAATAAACATGTCGAAATGCTTGTTGATAGGCGACTAAGCGAACTTGTATACGAACGAGTACCTCTTTTACGCCAAATTCGGGAGGTAAAACCAGATTGGCATAGACGGTACAATATTGGCACTGGTGATTTGCATCATGGTGGTCATGATGTTCAGGTACTTGTGCTTGTTCAATATGGTGGTCGTGATGTGAATGATGCATGGCATGTGACATGGTTTCCGTCTGTGCCTTGGGTTTAAGCAAAGCACGGGTAATAGTTTCACAGACCGGAGCAATTTGATATTGCTTCGGTAATAGCGGCTGTAAAAATACCGCAATCTGTAAAAACACTGCTGCACATGCGAGCAACAGACCACTACGAAAAACCAAAAATCACATCCACACTATAATGTTTGAAAAACTTTTAACGTTTTACCGCAACTTTTTCACGCTCGCGTTGACGAACAATCTTTTCGACTTTTTCGCGTGCACGCTGACGTTTAAGTGGCGACAAATAATCCACAAACAATTTGCCTTTTAAGTGATCCATTTCATGTTGGATACAAACAGCGAGAAGTCCGTCAGCTTCTATCTCAAATGCTTGACCTTCAAGGTTAATTGCCTCGATTTTCACACGTGACGGGCGGTCAACTTTGTCGTATATTTGTGGCACTGATAGACAGCCTTCTTCGTACGGCTGCGTCTCTTCAGTCAGTGGAGTTATTTTGGGGTTAATGAAAACCAAAGGTTCATCTTTAGATTCAGACAAATCTATGACGATAAGCTGAATATGACGATCGACCTGAGAAGCTGCTAAACCAATACCTGGTGCCGCATACATGGTTTCAAGCATATCTGCTGCAAGTTGACGAATTTCATCAGTAACTTCTTCAACAGGCTTAGCAATGGTACGAAGACGGGGATCAGGAAAACTTAAAATAGGTAATAAGGCCATACTGACGTCCTCACTTATGCCATTGATTGAAAAACCAAATGAAGGAAATACTTCATCGAAAAATTGTGTGTTAGCCGCCTATTATAACGCATCTGCACGCATAATTTTTAGGAATTATCATAATGAAAAAGGTTTTTGACGGCATGGTTCAATTTCATGCTTTGGGGATAAAAAAGCATTTACTTGCTTTAGCACTCTGTACAGGAGTTGCACTTGGTACGGTAGCGGAGGTTCATGCTGCCAGCCCAAACCATAATCCACCTTCTCTTAAAAGCAATGCACCCAATGTGTACATTGTAAAACGCGGAGATACACTATGGGATATTTCGGGACATTTTCTAAATAAACCATGGCGCTGGCCTGAAATCTGGGCAAGTAATCAACATGTAAAAAATCCGCACTGGATCTATCCGGGTGACCGATTACTATTATGTAGCCTAGATGGACGTCCCTTAGTCGGTAAAGACGAAGGAGACGGCTGTGTCGGTATTATCCGCCGCTACACAGGTCAAACCACAAACCTGCAGCCACAAGTTCGCGTCGAAGCATTAAATAATAGTGTTCCTGTTATTCCACTTGAACATATTAAACAGTGGTTAGAGAACAGTACTATTTTACCAGCTGACTCAATTACCAATACACCTTATGTTGTCGGTACAGCTGATCAACGTGTACTTGCAGGAAAAGGTCAAACTATTTATGCACGAGGACAAGGCTTAGTTCATGGTCAACGCTATGCAGTTTATCGCGAAGGTGAACCTTACTATTTCACAGACAGTAAAGGTAAAAAGCATAGTTTAGGCATAGAGCTGTCACAGGTTGCTTCGGGTGTTGCAATGTCTACTGAAAAAGACATCACTACATTAGAGCTTACAGATAGCTATGATGGTGAAGTACGTCGTGGCGATCGTGTTATGCCTGAAGAACAAGCTAACTTACCAACATTGTTTTACCCCGTAGATGCAAAACAAGTGACAGACGGCGGCAAAATTATTCGTGTCATGGGGTCAATTGGTAGAGCTGCAAAAAATAGTGTCGTGACTTTGGATCGTGGTACAGAGCAAGGTGTTCAGGTAGGTCAAGTTTTTGACATTGACCAACAAGGCGAGACGATTCGCGACCCTAAAACCAAAGAGGCGATTCAACTTCCTGGTCAACAGATTGGTAGTCTGATGGTTTTTAGAACTTTTGATCAACTTAGCTATGCTTATGTCCTAGAAAGCGATTTGCCTATTAAAGTCGGTTCAAGCATTCAGCCACCTCGCTTTAACGATTAATGCTGGATGTAACCTTTTACAATGCTCACCCAACTTACTTCACACCATTACCACACGCTTAAAGTGTGGTATTTGGTGCAGCACTCATTAGTTAGTTTTAAAAAAATTATTGATTATTTTGGAAACTGTGAAAAAGCAACTCAACCTCATGGATTAGCAGAATGGCCCTCTCTTGGGCTACATGCTAATCATTTAAAACGCGTAGCTGAGTTTCAAACCGCTCAAGGTCAAGCTCAGTTCGAACAGCTTGTACAACAAGTTCATCAGCATACTGATTTTATTTTGACGCCAGATGATTCTGGCTACCCTACTCAATTGCTTCCTTATACAGATCATCCACCTATTATTTTCGGGAAAGGCCAAGCTCAAGCTTTATTGCAGCCACAAATCGCGATTGTCGGTAGCCGAAAACCAAGCCCACATGGTCGTCAGGTAGCTTATGATTTTGCCTATTACTTAAGTGAAAAGGGCTTTTTTATTAGTAGTGGTCTGGCTTATGGCATTGATGAAGCAGCCCACCAAGGTGCATCCGCCCATCAACGTACAATCGCAGTCACTGGTACGGGCTTAGACACTACCTATCCAGCTCAAAATAAAAAACTGGCAGAACATATTTTGGCTCAGAACGGCGCCATTATTACTGAGTTTTTACCGGGGACACCGCCATTACAGCAACATTTCCCACGTAGAAACCGAATTGTTAGCAGTCTGAGTTTAGGCGTATTAGTTGTGGAAGCGACTTTAAAAAGTGGCTCACTCATCACGGCCAATAAAGCTGCTGAACAAGGCAAAACCGTATTTGCCATTCCAGGCCATATTTATAGTGAGTTTCATCAAGGATGTCATCAACTTATTCGTGAAGGCGCAATTTTAGTCGACCATCCTGAACAAATTATTGAAGATCTTGCATTGCCAACCCAATGGCAAAGCCAGCAACAAAGTCAAACTGAAGAAGTTAATGTAAATACCCCAGAAATTCCTGAACATTTAATTGACCTTTATCAGTCTTTAGACTGGGTAGGCCAGAATATTGACCAGCTTGTTATTCATCATAATGTTGCAGTTTCTGAACTGACCTCTTCACTGATGGAACTAGAACTACTCGGTTTATGTATGCAACAATCAGGGCTGTATTTACGTTGTCGTTCTTAGTATTAGGGCGCACAATAACGATTCTGTTTGATTGAAAGGAAAGTATTACCATGATTACGACCTCAGTGACCGAAGCAGCCGAATGTTTACAACAAGGTCAAGTTTTGGCATATCCAACTGAGGCAGTCTGGGGATTAGGCTGTAATCCATTTAATGAACAAGCTTTTCAAAAAATTCTTGAATTGAAGCAGCGCCCTATTGAAAAGGGCGTCATTTTATTAGCTGGACACATTAGTCAAGTCGAGCATTTACTGACTTCATTACCGCAAACGACTCAACAAGAAATTATTGATTGCTGGTCTAACCATCAACCATCAGAAAGAGCCACGACCTGGCTATTGCCAGCCGATCAACATATTCCTTCATGGATTAAGGGCGAACACCCGCTTGTTGCTGTACGAGTAACAACCCATCCTTTATGTGTCGCTTTATGTAATGCTTTTCATGGCTTCATTGTATCGACGAGTGCAAACCCGAGTGGACAAGAGCCTGCTCATTCATTACAAGATGCCTGCCAATACTTTGGTTCACAATTAAACTATCTTAATGGTGACTTAGGGCAAAGTCAGCAACCAAGTCGAATCATTAATGCCTTAACGGGTGAAGTCATTCGTCCGTAATTTTAGACAAAAAAAAGCTCAGTTATATAGGGATAACTGAGCATAAAAAAGGATGGGTATATACCACATCCAGAGGGTTTGGATATCTCTGGAACGAAAGAAAAGTTGCTTAAAATAGCGTCTTTCGTAGTGGTCGCTATTATGTGGTAAGAGGGTAGATGAGAGAAATATATTATTTCTCTAAAAAAAGCATGAAAAGTGTAGGGAATTTAGCTTTTTTCGCTTATAAGTTAAAATTATATTAATATTTTTACTCGTCTTTTTTAATATTTATATTTCAACTTGTTTTTATAATCTATTTATAAATCATATAGAAAAACTTTAACTAAGAAAAATATGGCATATTTTCATCAGTTTTTTTCAAAATATGCCATAGTTTTTTCAACGACTTTAGTTTTGCTCTGACAATAGATCCGATTTTTTAGAATTAACCTTCTTTTGAGCCATAATAATACCTACCAGAATCATAATTCCGCCGAAGGTATGATAGATCGTCCATTGCTCAGATAACCAAACGCTTGCTATAACTGCTGTAAAGACAGGGACCAAGTTCATAAATATACTTGTTCTATTTGGCCCAAGTTGTTGTACTGCTAACATCCAAACTAACGGCGCAATTAAAGACGCAAATACACCTGCATAAATTGCACTTGGCGCATTTTGTGCATTTAAGCCATCAAGACCGAACCAGAAAATCAAAGGAAGATGGAACAATACAGAAAAACCAATCTGAACGTATAAGCTTGTCATGATTGGAAGTGGAAGCTGCCATTTTTTAAGGAAAACCCCATAAAATGCATAGAAGAACACAGCAACAATCATGAGGGCATCACCAAGATGACCACTAGCACTTAACAACTGATTAATGTCGCCCTGACACATGACATAGAGCAAGCCTGCAAAAGACAAAATACTGCCAAAGACTGCAAATCGATTAGGTACATCTTTTAAAATGGCAAGCGAAACAAAAATAGTAAAGATCGGAATAAAGGCATTAACAATACCCATATTGGTCGCACTGGTATAATGAGCCGCTGTATAAGCCAGACCTTGATAAAGCACCATCCCAAATGCACTCAATACTGCAAGCTTAGGCAAATACATTTTTACTAGCTGTCGTTGTCTCCAAACTGGTAAAAGCATAAATGGCGTTAAAATAATAAAGGCGATTAACCACCGATAAAAACTAATGCTGACTGGAGAAATATAATCCGAGACATAGCGGGTGACTACAATATTTAAAGACCAAATCAGTACTGCCAGAATGGGAAAAATAAATGCCCATTTGTGATATTTCATGACCTGACTCATAGTAATACACCATCTACAAAAGAGATTTTATTTTGAAGAATGTCTTAATAAATTGAAATATCGTATTTCCGACATTGATATTGAACTTAGGACATCATTAATTTTTTAAAATAATGCCCAAGCTTTCATGGCATGTTCTACCACTTTATGTAGTTGCTCAGTACTCGCGCCATCTCTCGCCTGAATAGTCAACCCTTGAATAACGGTGGCATAAAAATCAGTCATTTCTTGTAGAGGAGCATTCGCAGATAAGTCGCCCTGCGCTACACCCTGCTCTAGACGCTTTAATAATTTTTCTTTGGTCTTTATACGTTTATCTAATAAATTTTGCTGTACATCTTGAGTTGCATCAGAGCAATTCATCGCCGCAACGACCAACATACAACCTGCTGGTTTATTGGGTTGAACCAGTCGTTTCACATTGTCATAAAGATATAACTCAAAAGCAATTTTTGCAGTTTTTGCTTCTAAAAAGATTGTTTCAATAGGACATGCTTCATGAGCTAAGTAGTAATCAATACTTTTATAAAACAAGCCTGCCTTATCACCAAAAGTACTGTATAAACTTGGTGCTGTAATTTCTAAAGCCTGCGTCAAGTCACTAATAGACGTTGCTTCATAGCCATGTTCCCAAAAAAGTAACATTGCTTTTTCTAACACTTGCTGCTCATCAAAGCATTTAGGGCGTCCACGCTTCTTTTTTAGCGTGTCTTCGTTAACAGCAAGATCTGTTTCATGCCTATTTGTCATAAAGATCACATCTATTTTTATAACAATCGTTATTAAATTAATTGACGTTCGATTTTTTATCAACTATTTTATTTTCATAATGATCGTTAGTTAATTAGAAAATTGCCTTTCTTCACTCCAAATTTAGCCAAGTAAGGATTTATTATGGACCAATCTACTACCTCTAAACCGCGACCCACGACCTCCACTCAAGGGAGCTGGTTTGCCATTTTGGCCGTTGCCATTGCAGCATTTGCATTAGTAACAAGTGAATTTTTACCTGTTGGTGTTTTAAATAGCGTTGCAGCTGATTTACATATTTCTGTGGGTACAGCTGGTCTTATTATTACCGTACCCGGCATTATGGCAGCGATTGCGGCCCCACTATTACCTGTTTCAGTAAAACAACTTGACCGTCGTTATGTTCTTATTTTACTGACCGCAATTATGGTGATTGCCAATACCATTACTGCTTTTGCAGAAAATTTCCATGTTTTATTACTGAGCCGCTTAATTTTAGGCATCTCAATTGGCGGTTTCTGGGCTACAGCTATTGCTTTAAGTGGCAAGCTCGCACCTGCACATTTACCTATTGCTAAAGCAACTGCCGTAGTCATGGCTGGTGTAACGTTTGCAACTGTATTAGGTGTCCCAATTGGAACTTGGCTAAGTGAGTTTTATGGGTGGCGTAGTGCATTTGGAATAACAGCTGCGATCGGTCTTGTTGTACTCGTACTTCAGCTGATTTTCTTACCTAAACTTGTACCAGACTCAGCAATTCACATAAGAGACTTGCCAGCACTATTACGCACTCCTAAGGCACGCAGTGGCATGCTGATTGTCTTATTAATTGGTCTTGCTCACTTCTGTGCTTATAGTTATTTAGCACCTTTCTTTAAGAATATTGCAGGATTCAACGGTACCACTATTAGTTCATTATTATTGCTTTACGGAATTGCTGGTATTTTTGGAAATGCATTTGCAGGATATAGCGGCAACTTAAATGTCCGTTACACTCTAGCCTTCGTTGGAACATGTTTTGCAATCGTGTTTTTCGGCTTTCCTATCTTTGCTATTCATGAATTTGGTGCCATCGTTCTGACTGCACTATGGGGCTTCGCATTTGGTGCTTTCCCTACCTCTGCCAATATTTGGATGTTTGTACACGCACCTCATGCAGTGGAAAAAGGCATGCCGCTCTTCGTTGGTATGTTCCAAGTCATGATTGCGACAGGCTCATTATTAGGTGGTTATGTAGTTGATCATTTCAATGAAAATACTTTAATTTATGGTGTATTAAGCTTCGTTGCTTTAGCATTAATTAGTACATTTACCTTTGCCAAAGGCTTAAATAACCCTAAAGCGACTTGTGAAAATTAAAATATTATTCAGAGTAAATAGATGAAAAATGAGGACCAACAATTTTCCTTATTAAACAATATAGAAGTTCATGAATTTCTATATGAAAAAGAAGATATTGTTCGTCCTCATGCTTCACTTTGGGGAGATTTTAATTTCAGTTTGAATGGCATTTTGGAAATGCAAGTAGAAGAACAAATCTACTTATCTCCTCCAAGCTATGGACTTTGGATTCCACCTCAAACAGTCCATCAATCTACTCATATCGACCATGAAATTCACTATATTTGTATTCGACTACACCCTAGCCTCTGTTCTATTTTAGGTGATGTCTGTAAATGCTTTAGTATTCAGCCTTTCTTTCGAACTCTGGTTTTACAAATTTTGGAACAGCAAAAACAAAATAAAAAACCTGAATACTTAGAACATCTTTTTCAAGTTCTATTTGATCAGTTACAACAAGCCACAGCATATTCTCATTACTTACCCCAAACACGTCATCCAGTTTTACTACCAATTTTGGAAAAGCTTTCAGATCCACTGCTCTTTAACCACTCTCTACAACAATTACTTCAGAATTTTTCAGTCAGTGATCGTCATTTATTACGCTTAAGTCAGCAAGAGTTACAACTTTCTTTATCCGAGTGGCGTAATCGAGCCAAAATTGTTTATGCCATTCATCAAATTCGACAAGGCATGCCGATTAAACGTTTAGCATATGATTTAGGTTATCAACACAGTTCCAGTTTTATTGAATTTTTTAAGAGATATACCGGCCAAACCCCTGTTCAAATCAGAAACAATTAGATCATAGACTGCTTTTTCTTCTCTTTTTATTTTTTGAACACGAATATTATTGCACTCCTCAAGAATAGCAGTTAAAACAAATGCGTTACTTGATATCAATTACAATCTTCAGGAAAGACTCATGACTCAATCTGTATACCATATTCCAGTAAAAGCCATTTCAGGCGAAGCGGTTGACCTTGATCAATATAAAGGTAAGGTTTTATTAATCGTAAATACAGCGTCTAAATGTGGTTTAACTCCACAATACGAAGGCTTAGAAAAGCTTTATCAAGCAAAGAAAGATCAAGGCCTTGAAATTTTAGGTTTCCCTGCAAATAACTTTAAAGAACAAGAACCTGGTTCGGATGAAGAAATTCAGCAATTCTGTTCATTAAACTACGATGTTCATTTCCCACTTTTCTCAAAAATCTCTGTAGTAGGCGAAGATAAGCACCCACTTTATCAAGCACTGACAGCGGCTCAACCAGAACGCATTGGTGAAGGTCCTTTCCGCGAGCGTTTAGAAGGCTTAGGTATTCCAACAAACCCTGCTCCAGAAGTGTTATGGAACTTTGAGAAATTCTTAGTAAATAAAAATGGTGAAGTTGTTGCTCGTTTTGCGCCAAACTTAACAGCAGATGACGAACAAATTGTAAAAGCAGTTGAAGCAGAGTTAGCTAAATAATTTTTATAGCAATTTCATAAAAAAGAGTGCTACAGCGCTCTTTTTTATTGTCTGGTCAAAATGTTGTTCATTTGCAACAATACCTTATTTCTACATATTTTATGCATATAGTACGCACTTGCTTTACTTGGTATGTGTGTAGTTATGAAAAAAGTTTTACAAGGCGCATTTTTTCCATTTGTGATTTTTGCTTCAGGTATGTTGTTACTTGGATGCGATCAGGCACAAGACCATGCTAAGGAACAAGAGTCTGCTCAAACCAATGACCAAGTATCAGAACAAGCAGATGATTCTTCACAAGAAATCACACCTACAAAAAATAAAACTGAGTTAAAAAGCGGTAATGTTTTTTATATCGTTCGTGACGCGGCTAACTTACAGTTAAAAGCTGGTGACTATATTGAAAAGCTTAAGGACACTCAACTTGATGTTGAGCAAGCCATTCAAGATGAAGATCAGCAAGAGCTAAAAACCACTGTAACGACATTAAAACAGCAGCTAAAAGGCTTAAATCAAGCATTATTGACTTTAGATATAAAAAGTCAGGAAGTTGAAAATATCCGTCAAAACCTACTACAAGCAAACCAACAAGCTTTAAGTATGCCTTTATTAAATGGAAAATTAGAACAAATTGATTTCGACCAAATTGAAAAGCAACTCAATACTATCCAAATGGATATGGTCAAACTCGCCGCACTGATTATGGCAGGAGATGAAAAATCAGATTCAAAAACTGATTCTTAATTTTCTTTTCAAGAATAAAAAAAAGCCACCTTTACGGTGGCTTTTTCAATCTCGAACCGCGTCTTATTGAGCGCGGTTTTTGATTTTACGGATTGTTTCAAGCTGGCCTGAGATCTCTGAAAGAGATGCCAAAGCAGCAGCTGAGTCCAAATCACTCTTTTGGTTTGCAAGCAATTGTTCAGCATTTTTACGTGCTTCTAAAATTGCAGCTTCATCCAAATTGTCAGCACGGATTGCAGTATCTGCAAGAACCGTTACAACATGAGGTTGAACTTCTAAAACACCGCCAGATACATAGACGATTTCTTCTGTACCATTTTCCAACAGAACACGAATCGGGCCCGGTTGAAGCAAAGTTACAAGTGGAGCGTGTCCTGGCAAAATACCAAGTTCACCACCTGCACCTTTCGCGATTAACATCGTCACTGCGCCAGAGTAAATAGACTCTTTAACACTTACGACATCACATTGCATAGTCGCCATGAGATGATCTCCTTAAATTAGAGTTTCTCAGCTTTAGCAATCACTTCGTCAATACCACCAACCATATAGAACGCTTGTTCTGGGATGTGATCGTATTCACCAGCTAATAGACCTTTAAAGCCACGAATCGTTTCTTTAAGTGGTACTAATTTACCAGGAGCACCAGTAAATACTTCAGCTACGTGGAATGGTTGAGAGAAGAAACGTTGGATTTTACGCGCACGGTAAACAACCAATTTATCTTCTTCTGCCAATTCATCCATACCCAAGATTGCGATGATGTCTTTAAGCTCTTTATAGCGTTGCAATACGTTTTGTACTGCGCGCGCAATTTCATAGTGCTCTTGACCAACAACTAATGGGTCTAACTGACGTGAAGTTGAGTCAAGTGGATCGATCGCTGGATAAATACCAGAAGATGCGATGTCACGGCTCAATACTACTGTTGCATCTAAGTGAGCAAATGTAGTTGCAGGCGATGGGTCTGTTAAGTCATCGGCAGGTACATATACTGCTTGGATCGATGTGATCGAACCAGATTTAGTAGATGTAATACGCTCTTGAAGAACACCCATTTCTTCTGCAAGTGTAGGTTGGTAACCTACTGCAGATGGCATACGACCTAACAATGCTGATACTTCAGTACCCGCAAGTGTATAACGGTAGATGTTGTCGACGAATAATAATACGTCACGACCTTTACCATTTTCGTCTTTTTGATCACGGAAGTATTCAGCCATAGTCAAACCAGTTAACGCAACGCGTAAACGGTTACCTGGTGGCTCGTTCATCTGACCGTAGACCATTGCTACTTTGTCAAGAACGTTAGAATCTTTCATTTCGTGATAGAAGTCGTTACCTTCACGAGTACGCTCACCAACACCAGCAAACACAGATAAACCTGAGTGTGCTTTTGCGATGTTGTTGATCAATTCCATCATGTTAACGGTTTTACCAACACCCGCACCACCGAATAAACCAACTTTACCACCTTTTGCAAACGGGCAAAGTAAGTCAATTACTTTAATACCAGTTTCTAAAAGGTCAGTAGAAGCTGCTTGTTCAGCATAAGAAGGCGCTTGACGGTGAATCGGCAAACGTTCTTCAGTCGCAACAGGACCTGCTTCATCGATAGGACGACCTAAAACGTCCATGATACGGCCAAGCGTAGCTGGGCCCACTGGAACAGAGATCGGTGCGTTTGTGCTAGTTACATTAAGGCCACGTTTAAGACCTTCTGTAGAACCCATTGCGATGGTACGAACAACACCATCACCAAGTTGTTGCTGAACTTCTAAAGTAGTTTCAGTACCGTCAACTTGGAGAGCGTCATAGATCTTAGGAACGCTTGTGCGCTCAAACTCGACGTCGATAACCGCGCCGATGATCTGAATGATACGACCGCTACTCATTGCTGTCTCCTCAATTCAAACTTAATAATGTTAAACGGCAGCGGCACCGCCAACGATCTCGGAAATTTCCTGAGTAATCGCGGCTTGACGCAGCTTGTTGTAAATGAGTTGTAGGTCTTTAATCAATTGTCCTGCGTTGTCTGTCGCTGCTTTCATCGCGACCATACGAGCTGACTGCTCACATGCAACGTTCTCAATCACACCTTGATAAACCATAGACTCGATATAGCGAACCAACAAACCATTTAACAATTCTTCTGCTTCTGGTTCGTAGATATAGTCCCAACCATAAGTACGGTTGAGATCATCGCCTTCTTCTGCTGGTGCTAAAGGAACAAGTTGTTCTACTTTAGGCTGCTGAGTCATTGCATTAACGAAACCATTTGATACGAGGTAGATACGATCTAATTCGCCTTTATCAAATGCATCAAGCATAACTTGCACTGAGCCAGTTAACTGTTCCAAACTCGGCGCATCGCCAAGTTGGGTAGTTGCACCAAGCACTTTACCGCCGTAATTCTTAAAAAACGAAACCGCTTTTTGACCAATTAAAGCAAATTCAACTTCAATTGACTGCTGTTGTTGTGCTTTGACATGCTGCACAACTTTCTTGAACAAGTTAATGTTCAAGCCACCTGCCAAACCACGATCTGAAGACACTACGATATAGCCAACACGCTTAACTGGGCGGTCAACCATATAACGGTGTTTATATTCAGGGTTTGCTTGTACCAAGTGAGCAATTACACGGCGCATATTATCGGCATACGGACGGCCTTGAGCCATGCGCTCTTGCGCACGACGCATTTTAGAAGCAGCTACCATTTGCATCGCGCGAGTAATCTTTTGCGTGCTCTTGATACTAGCTACTTTGGCGCGAATTTCTTTTAAATTTGCCATACGCTTAACCTAGTATTCGAAAGCCCTTTCGAGCTTCCGAAGGTTGATCCGTGAACCAAACTTAACTAAAACTGAACTTAGTAAGTTTGAGTCGCTTTAAAGCTTTCAATACCTGCTTTGATTGCTGCTTCGATGTCTTTGTTGTAATCACCAGTTTCATCGATTTGTTTCATCAACGGAGCATATTCAGAACGGAAGTAAGCAATTAACGCAGCATCAAAGTCTACGATTTTCTTAACTTCTACGTCAGCCATATAGCCTTCGTTAGATGCATAAACAGAAACAGCTTGGTCAGCAATTGAGTAAGGAGCATATTGTTTTTGCTTCATTAACTCAGTTACACGTTGACCATGTTCAAGTTGCTTACGAGTTGCTTCGTCAAGGTCAGAAGCGAACTGAGCAAACGCAGCCAATTCACGGTATTGTGCTAAAGCGGTACGGATACCACCAGACAATTTTTTGATGATCTTAGTTTGAGCAGAACCACCAACACGAGATACAGAGATACCCGCGTTCACAGCAGGACGGATACCTGCGTTGAATAATGATGTTTCTAAGAAGATCTGACCGTCAGTAATCGAAATTACGTTCGTTGGTACGAATGCAGATACGTCACCTGCTTGAGTTTCAATAATTGGCAATGCAGTTAAAGAACCAGTTTGACCAGTTACTGCGCCATTAGTGAATTTCTCAACGTAGTCAGCAGATACACGAGAAGCACGTTCAAGAAGACGTGAGTGAAGATAGAATACGTCACCCGGATACGCTTCACGACCTGGTGGACGACGTAAAAGCAATGAAATTTGACGGTAAGCAACAGCTTGCTTAGACAAATCATCATAAATGATAAGAGCGTCTTCACCGCGGTCACGGAAGTATTCACCCATTGTACAGCCAGAGTACGGAGCTAAATACTGCATTGCAGCAGGATCAGCAGCCGCAGCAGCGACAACAGTTGTATACGCCATAGCGCCAGTTTCTTCTAGCTTACGTACAACGTTTGCAATTGTTGATTGTTTTTGACCAATCGCAACGTATACACATTTAATGCCAGAGTTTTTCTGAGCGATGATCGCATCGATCGCCATTGCTGTTTTACCAGTTTGACGGTCACCAATAATCAACTCACGCTGACCACGACCCACAGGAATCATGGTATCAACTGATTTATAACCAGTTTGAACAGGCTCGTCTACTGATTGACGCCAAATTACGCCTGGTGCTACTTTTTCAACAGCATCAGTTAATTTTGCATCAATTGGGCCTTTACCATCAATTGGGTTACCCAAAGCATCTACTACACGGCCAAGAAGTTCAGGACCAACTGGAACTTCTAAAACACGACCTGTACAACGAGCTTTTTGACCTTCTTGAAGGCTTAGGTAGTTACCTAAAACAACGGCACCCACTGAATCCTGTTCTAGGTTCAGTGCCATACCAAATAAGCCGCCGTCGAATTCGATCATTTCACCGTACATTGCATCAGCAAGACCGTGAATACGCACGATACCGTCGGATACCATAACAATGGTACCTTCGTTTTTAGCGGTCGCGCTGGTGTCCAGATCTCCGATACGCTGTTTAATGAGCGCACTGATCTCGGATGGATTCAGTTGTTGCATTGCGCTATTCCTCAATCTTTTATTAGTTCAGTCTTCATCATTTGCATTATGCAAGAAGACGAGTACGCATTTTTTCAAGCTTGTTAAGCGCAGAATCATCTATCACTTGATCGCCTGCACGAATAACCACACCTGCAATCAAAGCAGGATTAACTTCGACAGAAACATTAACTGCTGCCTTGAAGCGTTTTTCTAACGCATGTGCAAGCAATTGTTCCTGAACAGAAGTTAACGGAAACGCCGATTCAATCACGACATCAACCGTATTGTTATTCTGTGATTTAAGCTGTTCATATTCTGCTGCAATTTCAGGTAACAACACTAATCGATCGTTATCTGCAAGAAGTGTCAAAAAGTTAGACACTGCTTGAGATTGATCTTCACCTAAAACTTTAGCAAAAAGCTTCACTTGCTCCGCAGGAGTAAGTTCAGGGCGATTTAAATAAGCGGAAAATGCTTCGTCTTGCACCGCAGCACTGAGCACTTGTAACGCATTCGACCAATTGTCTGTTGCACCTTGCTCAGAAGCATAAGCAAATGCTGCTTTGGCATACGGACGTGCCAACGTCAAGAGTTCAGCCATAATTCGCCTCGCTTAAAGTTTAGCAGCCAGCTGAGACAGCATGGCGTTATGAGCTTCTGCATCAACTTGTTGGTTCAGGATCTTTTCTGCACCAGTCACTGCCAAAGCAGCTACTTGTTGACGTAATTCTTCGCGAGCAGAATTGATCTCTTGATCAACAACTTCTTTAGCTTGTTGACGAATACGCTCACCTTCAGCCGCAGCTTGAGTACGAGCTTCTTCGATCAATTGCGCTGCACGACGGTTCGCTTGTTCGATCAATTGAGCCGCTTGTGCTTTAGCTGCATCAAGTTCTTGCTTCACTTGCGCTTGTGCATCGGCAAGGTCAGCTTTCGCTTTTTCTGCTGCATTTAAGCCATCAGCGATTTTACGCTGACGCTCACTAATCGCATTGATTAGTGGTGGCCAAACAAACTTCATGCAGAATGCGACAAAAAACGCAAACGCAATCGCTTGACCAATCAATGTGAGGTTGATATTCATTGCAATTCCTCAAATAGTGGATTTAGGAATTAAGCTGATTAACCTACAAATGGATTAGCGAAGATGAAGAACAAGCCAATACCAACACCGATCATAGGCACAGCATCAAGAAGACCCGCGATTAAGAACATACGAGTTTGAAGTTGTGGAGCTAATTCTGGTTGACGAGCTACAGCTTCTAAAAAGCGACCACCCAAAAGACCAAAACCAATCGCAGTACCCAAAGCACCGAAAGCGATCAAGATAGCAGATGCAATTGCAACTAGACCTAAAGTGAGTTCCATGAAAAATTCCTCAGAGGTTAGGTTATTACCAAATTAAATTAAAAAAATTCAGCCCAACCATCATTTGATAGTTAGGCAATACCATTAATGTTTTTCGCTTGCCATGCTCAAGTAAACGATGGTAAGCATCATAAAGATGAATGCCTGCAACGTGATTACAAGAATGTGGAAGATCGCCCAAGGCACAGATAACGCCCATTGAATCCAGAACGGCAATAATGCGATCAGGATAAAGATTAACTCACCGGCATACATGTTACCGAATAGTCGGAGAGCCAATGAAATAGGACGAGCAAGGAATGTTACCAATTCCAAAATCAAGTTCACTGGAATAAGCAACGCTTTTGCAACTGGATTACTTGGGTTAAATGGGTTAAGTGCCAACTCGCCTACGAAACCGCCAACACCCTTCTCGCGGATGCTGTAGAACAAGATAAGAACAAATACAGATAAAGACATACCAAGGGTAATGTTTGGATCTGTAGATGGAACGATCTTGAAGTAAACGTGGTGAGGGTCCATACCAAATACGTTAGCACCAACAAATGCAGCAACTTGAGGAATCCAGTCAACTGGAATCAAGTCCATTAAGTTCATGAGGAAAATCCACACGAAAATAGTGAGTGCAAGTGGAGCGATTAAACGTGATTTGCCATGAAAAGTATCACGGACACTTGAGTCAACAAACTCAATGATCATTTCAATTGCAGATTGGAATTTTGTTGGAACACCAGCTTTCGCAGTTTTCGCAACCATCCAAAATAACAAACAGAAAATCACACCAAGGCCAATTGACCAACCCATTGAATCCAAGTGAATTGCAGTGAACCCCATCGAATGAGCTTCTTCAGCAGTCTCAGCCAATTTCCATGTACCATCTGGCATTTTGCCATAGGTCATATTGGTCAAGTGATGCTTGATATACTCTGTCGAAGTGAGGGCATGTTCTTCAGCAGCCATAAATCACACCTGGTCAATGTCAATTACTAAAAAGAAGGGAAACGAACATCGGCGTACTGTCGATATCTCGCCACCCTCCAAAAAATCTTCAATTCTTCTTGTTTCTATACTCGTTTTTGTAGACGTGAAACCCAAAAAGGAGCAACCCACGACATCATTTGAACGAGGATAAAACCAAACAGCAATGCTAACGGTGATAAAGGTTTAACATTGCTCAAAATCAAAATAAATCCAACGATCATGATTGCAAATTTGCCTAACATGCCCCTATACATGTTAGACAGCACTTGTTTTGATGCTCTTGCACCTGCTGTTCTGAAGGATTGCCACGCAAAATAACTGGTAGCAAGCCAGCAGACCAATGCACCAAGTGCCGCACTTAATGCTGCTGTCATGTCTTTTATGCTCCACGCCACAAGTGCGGAAACAGGGATCATGCATGCTTGTAAGAAGACCAAAGCTTTTGCTAATCGTCGGTCAATCAAGCGACTAGTTTGGCTCATTATTTATCCACTCACAGCATAAATGCTTGACAAGTTTAGCTGATGATCGCTTTTAATCGCAGGCATTATAGAGTTACACCCCTGAACATGCAATCTTTTCCCGACTTTAGTCGGGGTTTTTCGTGACAGGTGGTGCTGACGCTACAGTCAGCCTTTGTTTACTTTTTATCTTACTTTTGCGTATTTAATACGCATTTATCGGTTTTTATAGCCAGTTTCTTCCATGCTGTTACAAAATCGTCCTCATTATTCATACTTTCATCAACGGGTTGGAAGGTAATACTGCCCAGTTTCTGATATTGACCTTTTGTTGTGAAACTTTCTGCAAGTAAACACATCTGAGGTTTTGGTCGATTATCATTAAGATACTTAATTTGAGCCGCTGTAGGCGCAACATGTGGGTCATCCGTTAAAGCACCTGCAAACTTTAAATTAAGCGAGCGTTCCAAATACTGATAAGCATCATGATAAGACCAATAAGGTTTACCATTACTTGAGCTATCGTAAGCTTGAGCTGCCTGCAACATATTCCGAGCAAATGCATTAGCATTATTCCAATATTTCGCTTTACTTTCAGGATGCTGCTGCGAACGCAAAGCCGCAATAAAAAAACCAATCCGCACTGCATTGTTTGGTTCTAACCAGACATGCGTATCTACAGTATTTGGTAAAGCAGCGCCACGCGTATTACGCTGCGGCAAAACAGAAAGAATACCACTGTCTAATAAAGAAATTGCTTTCTTATTGTTACTCAGCAATTTGTTTAGTGGAGCTTCATGGGCTTTTCCTAACCAGATCACTAAAGAAGCATCATTAATAGCTTTACGATGCGCCGGGGTGAGTTGTACGTCATGCCCACTTTGACCTTGAAGCAACAACTGAGGCTCTTCAACGCCTTTGGTAATTTCTTTTGCAATCAAATAGATTGGGTGTGTAGAGACAACCAAACCCTGACTCCAACCTAACGTACTCATTAAAGAGAACATACTGAAAACAAAAACGCGGAACATGACAGACCATCAATTAGTAATAGCTCGAAGCATGTTATAATATAACAAAGTTACAAAAATACCTAAGATTAATCGAATGAAGCATCGCTTCATGCTAATATTCCATTAAAAATTTGAGGTTATGTCTATGAGTTCTTGCACGCATGAACATCATGATTCTTTACATGGTGTACATGATCACCATAATGTCGCAAGTCGTTTAGCTGAAGCAGAAACTTTATGTTCTGCAGTTGGCGCACGTCTTACGCCTTTACGTAAAGAAGTTCTTGAACTCATTTTAAATGCTTCAGGCCCAATGGGTGCGTACGACTTATTAGCACGTATTAAAAGTCAAACCGATCGCCCTGCCGCTCCACCTACTGTTTATAGAACTTTAGACTTCTTATTAGAAAAAGGTCTAATTCATCGCTTAACATCTATTAATGCTTATATTCCATGCTGTCATCCACGTGAAGGACATCAAGCTGCATTCTTAATTTGCACCGAATGTCACACTGTTAAAGAAGCATCTTCACAAGGTCTGACTCAACAACTCGACCAACTTGCAGCTTTAGATGATTTCACAGCACAACACAGCATTATTGAAATTTCGGGGAAATGCCAGCAGTGCCGCACAGCTCGCTAGATCCTGTATTGATTCAACTGGAACAGGTTTCTGTTCACCGTGATGATCGGGATATATTAAAAAAAGTCGATTTTGATCTACATCAAAATGAAATTGTGACCTTAATTGGTCCGAATGGTGCAGGTAAGTCGACTTTAATTAAAGTTCTACTTGGAATTTTAAAACCAAGTAGCGGACGCGTCATAAGCGATAAAAAACTAAAAATGGCTTATGTGCCTCAAAAATTTAATCCTTCTCATAGTCTTCCTTTACGTGTTCAAGATCTATTAGATCTTGAAAAATGTAGCCCTAGCCTTCGCCAAGAAATTATTCAAGATACTGGTATTGCCAAGCTACAACAATCAAAAGTACAACAGCTTTCTGGTGGAGAGCGCCAACGTGTGCTGCTTGCACGTGCTTTACTTAGGAAGCCAGATATCCTTGTTCTTGATGAACCTATGCAGGGACTAGATATTCAATCTGAAGCTGAGCTTTATGAATATGTGCGTAGTCTGCCGGAGCGTTATGGATGTGCCATTTTAATTGTTTCACATGACCTACAATGGGTTATGCAAGGGACGCATAGAGTTGTTTGTTTAAACAAGCATATATGTTGCAGCGGTTTACCTGAGAATATTCAGCAGCATCCTGAGTATCAGGCAATATTTGGCACTCAGCGAGTTTTCTACCAGCACCATCATGACCACTGTGCACATGGTGATGCAGCACACCCCTGCCCTCACAATAGTAGACCTCACATTCACCCAGAACCGGAAGCTTAAGCCATGATGGAATGGTTACAATTATTGTTGCCCGCATGGATTATGGGAACCTTATTGGTCTTTTTGACCGCGCCACTTGGTTGTCTCATGCTATGGAGACGCATGTCTTTTTTTGCAGACACGATGGCACATGGAACCTTACTTGGGGTAGCAATTGCCGGTGCCTTAAGCCTCCCTCTCTGGCTTGGCGTAGCAGGTACGGCTATTTTATTAGTCGCTATTTTATGGGCGCTACATGACAATCGTTTACCGAACGATGCTCTACTTGCCTTATGCTCAGCAACATTACTATGTAGTGGCCTTCTGTTTATTCAACATGTTCCGAGTTTAAGACCAGAACTTTTGAGTTATTTGTTTGGTGACTTACTAAGTATTGATTGGCCAGACCTACCTGTTTTCACATTAATTATTGCAGTATCACTGGCAATTCTTTATCGCTTTTGGCAGCCTCAAATTCAAATTGCCATTGATCCAGACATTGCGATTAGTGAAGGGGTAAATGCGAAATGGCAGCGTCTCATTTTTATGTTACTGCTAGCCTTATTTACAGTATTAGCTTTACGAGCAGTAGGTTCACTTTTAATGGGTGCTTTACTGGTTATTCCAGCATTGAGCGCTCGACTACTCGCTCATTCACCAAAGCAAATGGTTGTTTGGGCTTTTGTTTTAGCTCAACTTGGTGTCAGTGTTGGCCTATGGTCAAGCGCAGCGCTAAATATCTCGACCGGCCTCAGTATTGTTTTATGTATGGCTTTGGGTTTTGCTCTTATTTTCATGGTTCAAAAAATCAAAAACCAAACTCAAGCGGCCTAAATCAGGTCGCTTGATGAACTGTGCTGAGTAATAACGCCGCACAACTAAACATGACAGCAAAACCACGGTTCAAATATTTTTGCTGTTTAGGCGAACGAAGTAATCTTAAAACTTTTGAAGCCAGCCCTGTATATCCAGCCATTACAATCAAATCAATCGTAACCATAGTGGCTGCCATAATCAGATATTGTATCCATTGGGGTTTGCTTAAATCTAAGAACTGAGGCAAAACTGCCAATAAAAAAACAATCGCTTTAGGGTTACTGATATTGACCACAAATCCATTTAATAGCAGAGCAGAAATAGTCTTATTCTTTTTTTCATGTTGAATTTCGATGTCTTTTACTGGTGCAGTCCACTGCAAATAAGCTAAATACAATAAATAGGCCACACCAAACCACTTAACGGCTTGAAAAGCCAATGGGGTCGTTGCGAATAGAACACCCACACCTGCCGCTACAATCATGATTTGAATTAACAATGCAATTTGCAAACCGATTGCATTCCAGTAGCCATGTCTAAAGCCATAATTTAAGCCGCTCGACATAGAAGCAATAGCCCCTGCTCCCGGAGAAATACTAATGACCCAACAGGCCAACATATAAGCAAACCAAACTTGCAAAGACATAGCGAAAATAGGCAATAAAAGTGGAATTATACCGTTTTATAAAACTATCGTGGTGATAATTCAAACAATAAAATCAATAAATAGACTACTAACGGCTCTTCGCATCAGGCACAATAATTGAAGCTCATACTAAATTATAATTGAGGAGATACCTTCCAATGACTGCTCAATCTGTCATTTTGCCATTACCATCTGATCATGCCCGTTTTATTGTTCTTCGTTTAAAAGATTTAACAATTGCTGAATTAAAAGAACAACTCGAAGCTTTATTCGAAACACGTGACCGTCTCATTACTCAGCATTCAGACGCGCAAATCAAAACAGCAGTCGCTTTTGGTCCTGAATTATGGAAACAACTTTATACGCAAACACCTGCTGGCTTTAAACAACTTGAACCTGAAAATGGTGCCTTCCAAATGCCTGTAGTACCAGCTGATGTGCTTATTCACATTGCTAGTATGCGTTCTGATATTTGTTTTGCATTAAGCCAAGCTTTTTTTGAAGGTATTAAAGATAAAGTTGAAGTTCTGGATGAACGTGTTTGCTTCCGTTATTTCGATGGTCGCGATATTACTGGTTTTATAGATGGTACTGAAAACCCTCAATTTCCAGATGACCGCGCGGAAACAGCCCTGCTTCCAGAAAGTGCTGGAGTATTTGCAGATGGTAGTTTCATATTTGCACAGCGCTATGCACATGACTTGGAAAAATGGAAAAAACTTAAAGTTGATGCACAAGAAAATGTGATGGGACGTACTAAACTTGAATCTATTGAATTAGATGATGACGTCAAACCACAAAATGCCCATGTTGCTCGTACTGTCGTTGAAGATGATGAAGGCGAAGAAATGGAAATCCTACGCCACAGCTTACCTTATGGTGACGGTCGAGGTGATCAAGGTTTATTCTTCATTGCTTACACTAAAGACCTGAGCATTATTGATGCGATGTTAAAGCGTATGTTTGGTACAAGCGGTGATGGTATTCATGACCGCCTATTGCATTTTGTAACACCACTAGACGGCGCATACTACTTTGCACCAAGTGAAGAATTGCTAGAAGAAGTTTTAGAAGACTAAAATAAAAAAGAGGAGCTTGAGCTCCTCTTTTTACATTCTGATCTTTAGAAAGGAATACGCTTATATTTACGGTACTCTGGCTTCCAGAATGACTGATCAATTTTTTGCTTAAGCAAATCATCGCTAATGGTTACAGCAACACCATCCGCCATTGCAGCTTTTGCCACTTCAAATGCAATCACTTTAGACACTTGTTGAATTTCACCCAAAGGTGGCAATAAGTCAGCTTTTGGATCTTTCAGCAACGGTGAACAGTCTGCTAAAGCACTACTTGATGCCATAAGCATGTTTTCTGTAACGCGTTTAGCACCTGATGCCACTACACCCAGACCAATACCAGGGAAGATGTATGAGTTGTTACACTGCGAAATATTGTAAAGCTTGCCATGATGATTTACGGGTGCAAATGGGCTACCCGTTGCAATTAATGCTTTACCTTCGGTCCATTCCACAATATCAGCCGGTACTGCTTCAACACGTGAAGTCGGGTTAGATAACGGCATGACAATTGGTCGCTCACAATTGGCAGCCAGGGTCTTAATAATTTCTTCGGTGAATAGACCAGGCTGACCAGAAACACCGATTAACACTGTAGGCTTGGCATTCTTAACAACATCAAGGAGTGAGATCACTTCTTCAATATTGCCCCACTGATCTACTACTTCAGCTTTCTGAGCTAACTTACGTTGGAAGTCTAATAGGTTTGGCTGATTTTCAGTGATCAAACCAAAACGGTCTACCATGTAAACACGAGCACGTGCTTCAGCATCGGTTAAACCTTCTGCAATCATTTGTGCAACGATTTGCTCAGCAATACCACAGCCAGCCGAACCTGCACCCAAGAAAGCAATTTTCTGGTCTTTTAACTGTTTACCTGCTGCACGGCTTGCAGCAATCAAACTACCGACAGATACCGCTGCTGTTCCTTGAATATCATCATTAAAACAACAAATTTTATCGCGATATTTTTCTAATAATGGCATCGCATTTTTTTGTGCGAAATCTTCAAATTGAATGAGTGCTTTTGGCCAACGACGTTTTACAGCTTCAATCACCATATCTACAAAGTCATAATACTCATCACCACTAATACGTGGTTGACGCCACCCCATGTAGATCGGGTCATTTAATAATTGAGGATTATTCGTCCCTACATCAATTGTGATTGGCAATGTGTAAGCAGGACTAATACCACCACACGCGGTGTAAAGCGAAAGTTTCCCAATAGGAATACCCATACCACCAATACCTTGGTCACCAAGGCCTAAAATACGTTCACCATCAGTAATGACGATAACTTTGACATTATTTTTATTTACGTTCTGCAAAATATCATCAATCACATCACGATCTGGATATGAAATAAAAACACCACGATGACGGCGATAGATATCAGAGAAACGTTGACATGCCTCACCCACGGTTGGCGTGTAAATAATTGGCATCATCTCTTCAAGATGATTCTCAATTAAATGGTAGAACAACGTTTCGTTGGTATCTTGGATATTACGTAAATAGATGTGCTTATTAATATCATCATTGAAAGCACAATATTGCTGATAAGAGCGTTGGCTTTGCTCTTCAATAGTCTCAATAATATGTGGAAGTAACCCGTGTAAGTTAAAGTTACTTCTTTCTTCTTGAGTGAAAGCGGACCCTTTATTTAAAAGGGGTAACTCTAAAAGTGTATAGCCTGCATAAGGGATATAAAGGGGGTGTTTACTTGGGTGTCCTGATATCATTGCCTATCTCATTTTCCAGCTTAGAACTCCGAAAAGTACAGTTTCAGCACTCTCTAAAGCTCGTTGTATGCGTAAGCTTAAGACTATTTAATACAAAATAGGTATTTTAAACCGTGATATTGAAATTGAATACTATTTAGAAAAAACATACAGCAAAATTAATATTAAAAATTAATTACTTACATTTTCATCTTTTTTAAAATTATTCTTTCTCAACTGTATATCTGACTTAGAATCTTATATTTTTGCCCTTCCTTACATTTTTATAAAAAATACCAAGTGTTTTACTATCTTATAATTTCAAAAATATTACCTAAAAAGCCTGTATTTACGTATTTTTAAAATTTAATCACAGTCATTTTTCAATATTTACAAAAAAAATAGTTGTAGGGAACGAAAAGAAAGAAATTCAGTGAAAGCGTTAAATGCACTCCCCCAACTCATAGGAAATTTGCTATATTTGACGTTTTTCTGCGACATCTATTTTCGATTGATATGAATACGGCAATACAAGCAGCTCTCGACCATGCAGTGCAAACCCTTCAGCAAGAAGGTGTGCTTCCTTCGGATTGGAATAATTCAAGCAATTTAACGCGCACCAAAGACCGAAGCCATGGCGACTTTGCTTCTAATATTGCCATGATCGGCTCTAAAGCTGCTGGTATGAAACCACGCGATTTAGCTGAGAAAATTCTCGCAGCACTACCAGAAGTTGCAGACATCAGCAAAGCTGAAATCGCAGGTCCTGGTTTTATCAATTTCTTCTTAAATGCAGACCAACGTTTTGCGATTCTTGACCAAATTCAAGCTCAAAAAGAAGACTTTGGCCGCAGCCAATCAAATGCAGCTAAAAAGATTCAAGTTGAATTCGTTTCTGCAAACCCGACGTCTAGCCTACACGTAGGCCATGGTCGTGGTGCTGCCTATGGTATGACCGTTGCAAACTTACTTGAAGCAACAGGTGCTAAAGTTGATCGCGAATATTATGTAAATGATGCTGGCCGTCAAATGGATATTTTGGCGACTTCCACTTATTTACGTTATTTAGAATTATTGGGTCAAAATCTTGTATTCCCAAAAAATGCTTATCAAGGCGACTACGTTAAAGAGATTGCTCAAAGCATTATCGACAAAGATAACAATGCATATGTTCGTGATGTAGCAGACGTCTATAAAGATGTGCCAGAAGACGTGCAATATGCAGATGAGCTCGATAGCGAAGGCAACAAAGTCGTATTATCTGGCGACAAAGAAAAGCACATTGATGGTCTTATTGCCAACTCACAACAATTATTAGGTGAAGGCTACCGTGTTTTCCATCAAGCAGCTCTTCATGCCATTTTAGATGACATTAAAGATGATCTTGCTGACTTCGGCGTAACCTTCAACCAATGGTTTAGCGAAGCGTCTCTTAGCGCAAAAATTGACGAAGCGTTGGAAACACTGGATCAACGTGGTTTCCTTTATGAAAAAGATGGCAACATCTGGTTTAAATCGACTGAATTTGGCGATGAAAAAGACCGTGTTGTTAAGCGCCGTAATGGTCAAACGACTTACTTTGCATCTGACATTGCTTACCACTTAAACAAACTACAACGTGGTTATACTGACCTTGTTGATATTTGGGGTTCTGACCACCACGGTTATATCTCTCGCGTAAAAGCTGCGATTGATGCAATGGGTTATGACTCGAAAAAATTAACTGTTCTTTTAGTTCAGTTTGTAAGTTTATGGCGTGGTGGCGAGATGGTTCAAATGTCATCTCGTTCGGGCCAGTTCGTGACTTTACGCGACTTACGCAAAGAAGTTGGCAATGATGCGGCTCGTTTCTACTACGTGATGCGTAAGAGCGAACAACACATTGATTTTGACCTTGACCTTGCTGTATCACAAAGCAAAGACAATGCGGTGTATTATATTCAATACGCTCATGCACGTATCTGCCGTATGTTAGAAAAAGCAGCAAGCACTGGCTTACAATTTGAAGTAAGTGCAGCTCGTTCACATGCTGCACGTTTATCACTTGATGCAGAAACTGAAATTCTTGCTAAACTGGCTGCATATCCAGATGTTGTGTTACGTGCTGCTAATGCGTATGAACCGCACCAAGTAGGTAACTACTTAAAAGAATTAGCTGCGCTATTCCACGGTTGGTACAATGAGCATAAAGTTTTAAGTGATGATGCTGAACTTACACAAGCACGCTTATTACTTTCAATCAATGTACAACAAGTATTGCGCAATGGCTTAGAATTACTCGGTGTTTCTGCACCTGAAGCCATGTAATTTACTGTTGGGGTATTTGGCAAAGTCATATACCCCTTCGTGTTGTAAGAAATAACGCTTTGTAAGGAAATCCACCCATGCAAAGCGATGTTTTAAAGTAAACGAGAACTAAACTCGAAATAAAACAATCAAAAGACAGAGGAATAATCCACGTGTTTGGCAAAACGCAACGCGGTGTATCTGAAAGACCTAATAAGCCTAAAAAGCCTTTAATTCCTAAATGGTTAGGGACACTTGTCGCTATTTTAGCGGTCTTATGTATCGCAGTAGTGCTCATGCTTTGGAAACCGTGGCAACCAGTTTCTTCAAAAAATCAGATTACTTCAGATCACTATAAAGAAGAAGAAACCAATAAAGATTACCGCTTTTATGACTTACTGCCTCAACAGCAAGTTACCCCTATTCCAGAACAGGCAGTTCCAGAGAGCAAAAACCAAGGTACCGCTATGATTGTAGAGGCACCTAGCACAGCTCAACCTGCGGCATCAGAAGCTGTTGCTAGTACTGATGATAATACGGACTCTACAGCTGCTGCACCTCAACAACCAAATTACATTTTACAAGTCCGTAGCTACGCTGACCCTGATCAAGCAGACGCTCGACGCGCAGAAATCATTTTAAATGGCTTATCGGCTGATGTAATTAGAAGCTCAGAAAATGGAAAGACTTGGTACCGTGTTATTTCTGGTCCATACGATACTCAAGAAGCTGCTCTTGCTGCTCAGCAAACATTACAGCATAGCGGCATTGACTCTATCGTAATTAAACGCAAATAAAGATTAAGTAATAAAAAAAGGAACAAATATTTGTTCCTTTTCTTTTATATATCAGCACAATTTCTTTCGTTTGACCCCAAACCTTTCTGTCTTGCTTTCTGAAAAGCTGGTCTTTGCTGAATCCGATGTAAAAATGCTTGAATATGCGGATATTTGCCTTGAAGACGTGACTGTAGAGCCTCTAATGGAAAACTCATTTGAATATCGGCAAATGAAAAATCCCCTGCAAAATATTCATGTTCAGACAAGTAGTTTTCTAAAAAACTAATATGATCTTTCATACGTGGGCGAACAAAATTGGCCTTCACCCCTTCTGTAATTTTCTTTGCTACAGGTTGAATTAACCAAGGTACATGTTTGTTCACGTTATTCATGACCAAAGTCATCACTAATAATGGCATAAGTGAGCCTTCAGCATAGTGCATCCAGTAAATATACTGCTGTAAATCCTGAGCTTGCTTAGGTTTAAATTGCTGTTTTTGATCATAGCGCTGCTGCAAATACTCTAAAATAACAGCTGATTCTGCAATGACTTGTTCATCATCTGTCAAAATTGGCGCCTTGCCGAGCGGATGGATACATTTCAGCGTTTCCGGTGCTGAGTAGTTGGGTAAGCGTTGATAATAATGAATATCATAATCTAAGCCTAACTCTTCTAAAGCCCATAAAATCCGAAACGATCGCGAACATTCCAGGTGGTGTACACTAATCATGTTATTGCCTACTTTTATTTTTCTTTTTTACATAAAAAACAGCATGTGAACATGCTGTTTTATTCCATTTGTGGGATGGATATAAAGTCATCCACCTCAACAAAATAGCATTTTTATGCTGTAACAAGCACAGTATGAATGTCTAAACTACGTAACAAAGTTTTAGTTACTGGCGTTTTACTGCATACCGTTAAAATTTTCTGTTGAAGCTCTTCGCTTGGCAGCTCTTTAAAAACAATACGACGCTCGATATGTTCTTCATGCTCACGATTGGTATGAAAATCAATTTCAACCGAGAACTCACCAAAATCATAATCTTTATGTTTCGCATACATTCTTAAAGTAATGAGTGTGCAAGCTGCCAGACTTCCAGTCAGCAAATCATAGGGTGCCGGCCCCTGATCATGACCTTCTAACTTTTCTGGTTCATCACAAAAGTATTGATGACGACCACTGGTAATTTCACCCTTCCACTGTTCGGCAAGAGGTTTTGCCTTACTACTCGCGATTACTACTGTCATTTTGATGCTCTCATTTGCTCTGGAAGAACTGGGGCTTCTAAACGTGCACCGACGTAATCTGGAATTTCACCAAAACGCACATCTTGATTAATCCACTGCTCACGTGCTTCTTTTAAATCATCCATGGTACGTGCAACAAAGTTCCACCATAGTAAAATTGGAGTTTCAAACGGCTCACCACCAATTAACAGCACACGGTTACCTTTTTTTATCTCAATTTCAATTTCATTCAAACCCGTATCTAAAACCACCATGTTATCAGCAGTGAGTTCATGACCATTCACATGAGCAACGCCATCTAATGCCATGAAGCCATATTCAAATTCAGGATTTAATGGAATACGTGTTTTAGTATCTTGAGTAGCAATAACGTCTACACCTACTAACGGTGTATGCACCACAACTGGAGAAGTAGTTGCCAAGTATTCACCCACGAGCACGGTAAATTCTAAACCGTCTTTTTCAACAATAGGCAGCTCAGGATAATGTTCAAATTTCGGATCCATATTGCGCTTAGCATCTGGTAAGGCAATCCAGAGCTGAGCAGCGTGCATTTGGGTTTCTGTATCAGGCGCAACTTCGGTATGAGAAATACCATGCCCTGCTGTCATCAAGTTGACTTGCTTAGGACGAATTAACTGCTTTGAACCTAAACTATCGGTATGCATCATGGTACCTTCAATCATCCACGTGAAGGTTTGCAAACCAATATGCGGGTGTGGGCCTACATCTAAACCATTACCTGCAGGAAACGTTACTGGGCCTGCATGGTCTAAAAAACACCATGCTCCAATCATACGCTTTTGACGGCTAGGTAAAGCCCGCTTAATGACTGTCCCCTGTCCAATTTCAGCAGAGCGAATTGGAAATTCCTGAATAAATTGATTGGCAAATTTCTCGCAATCCTTTGAATCAGAAATATCGTAATCATTATTATTGCTCATGATATTACTCTCTTTTACCTATGCTTTTGCAATGAGTCGTTATACTGATCTTAACAATACACTCATTATTCAATATAGTCTTTTAGTAATACACAGGGTGCTATCAATGAGACAATCGACTTTTTATTTATAGAAAATGATTAAAGGTATATAAGATAACTTTTTAAGAAGATTGAGTTTTAACAAGTTGTTTTAAGTTTTTCATAAATTGTCCAAATTGTGGCAAGAACTCTTCAAATAGTGGATGGTCCCGATTTTCCAACATGACTTCACTAAATAACTTTAGACCAACAGCAAAAGATTTTGTGGTTTGATCATCGAAAAATTCTGCACTCTTTAACTTTTCAACAATCTCAAAAATATCGTCATGATTACCAGTATAGAACTCAAGTCTTTCCGTATAGGTAGAAACTTCGCCTTTGGCATTTTTCAAATGCTGTACTGTTACGTGATATTGATGTTGTTTCATATATAAATTCTCTATTAAAAATTAATGATTTTGGATAATTTCAACCTGCTTCAAGTCAACTTGAAATTGAGTAAATACCGATTGCAAACAGGCTAAAAATTGTTCTTGTTTGGCTTCTGTCAGTTCTGCACAATGAATTTGTAGGAGTTGATTATTGGCTAAGCCTGATAAGTTAAATTTAGCTTCGCCACGCTGAAATTGAGTATTTGAGATTAGACCGGCTCCTACTAAATCACTGACCACTCGATAAACTGTTGCCAAACTTAACTTCTGTTTTTGGATATATAGCTTTTGATAAATTTGTTTAACCGTTAGATCTTCCGCTTGCTGCTGAATTAAAGACAAAACAGTAAGTCTTGGATGAGTAACTTTTAGACCTGCTTCTTTGATTTTTTGCTGTAGCTCTAACATGTTGTATCTCAACTTATAGACGCCCGATTGCAACCGCAGCCTGATCAATTTTTTCAGCAATTTGATAGATCTGGTCTTGCTGCAAATCAGTTGTATTGAGTTTCAAACGTAATGCCGTCTTTAAGTTTTCCATGGCGCGATGAATTTCAATTAATTGATCATTACTGTGAATTTCACGTCTTAAGCGCAATTTCTCTAACAGCCCACTTAGTTTGTCCTGTTGTTCAGTTAAGTAAGCTTTCCCAAATTCTGTGATTTGATATTGCTTACGCTCTACGTCTAACAAGTTAATTAGGTTCATTTCTTCCAGACTGGTTAAAGTCGGATAGATTGTTCCCGCACTCGGGGTATAACCATCGCCCACCAAATCACTGATTTCTTTAATAATTTCATAACCATGCTTAGGGCTTTGCTGAATAAGGTGGAGTACCAGAAGTTTCATACGTCCCGCTTCAAAAAGTCTTCCCCGGCGTCCTGAACGGTGATGTCCGTGGTGATGTTCATTGTGCTCAGTATGATGATGTTCTGATTGTTGTTTCATCTTTAAAAATTCTCTAATATGTTTAATTTATAATTATTAAGATATATCTTAATATATCTTTTATCAAGTATAAGTAATAATATACAACCTATTGTATTGATAGTTATAAAGATTAATTTTTAACTTTAAAAGTTAAGCAATAAAAAAGAGTGCTTAAGCACTCTTAAAACTATTTATGTCTCATTTAAAATGCATTCTCGAACAGTTAAATTTGGCAACCAGCCTTGAACCAGTTCATCAAGGAATCACTAATTTTGCTCATACCATTAGGATCCATACTGCCCTGATCTACTACAAAAACACCCTCTCCTCGAAATGGTATAAGAATTGACATTCCACCACTGTCATCACCTATAGCCAAATAATCTCCTGCATATTTCTGCACTTCAAAAGTTTGATTTCTTTCAAAAACTTCATTAGAAGAATAAATAACTACACCACTTTCAAATAAAATGCCGTCCGAAAATTCAATAATTGAAAATATATGTCCGGTAGTGGCCTATGGAAATCACTTTCAATTTTGATTTTTATTTCATTTAGTAGTGGCATAACCTTATTTCCCTCTATACTTCCTATAGAATTTTAGTTTTATACTATAATGTTATTTATTAAGAGTTAAGTAATGCGGGAGAAATTAAGTATTTCCCGTTAATAAGCATTTTAATTCATAGAAATAATTACTCAAATTTCTAAAAAATTGATTCGATTGGCACTTAAATAAAGACAGATTAAGCTGAAAAAATTTTATACTATTCATAAGATATAAGTTCTATTTCATTTTACTTGATCTTAATTACAGCAGATTATTACTTAGACTTCATCGATAACGAAGCTATTCCATATAATTATTTTAAAATCCTATTAACCAATATAAAATTTATTATATGATTTAATAAATAATATAAATTTTTAAGGTTTTTTGCGTACTACTTAACAC